>JAJAYT010000545.1 GCA_026786085.1 Microcoleus sp. CAN_BIN18
CCCCTAGCCCCCCTTAAGAAGGGGGGGACAAGAGCATTCAAAGCCCCTCTTAAAAAGGGAGGACAAGGCATTCAAAGTCCCCCTTCTTAAGGGGGATTTAGGGGGATCGAGACTCGGATATGAACGTGATTTGTCAACGGTTGAGACTTGAGTAGATACTAATCGGGACACCGCCCGAATTAATGACCGCCCGCCGCCCCGGCCGCCCGTTTGAAAGCCTCATCCAACACTTCCGAAAGCGTCGGGTGCGTGTGAACTCGGAATGCTAAAGTATTCACAGAATCGCGCTGGGCGATCGCATTTGCCGCCTCCTGAATCAAATCCGAAGCGTGCAAACCAAAAATGTGAACTCCCAACAATTCCCCAGTATCTTTCCGGTAAATCACCTTAGCCATACCGTCAGTTTCACCCTCCGCAATCGCCTTAGAATTTCCCTTAAAATAACTCTTGACAGAAGCGACCTCAAACCCTTCAGCTTTTCCTAACTCCTTCGCCGCAGGTTCCGTCATCCCCACATAGCTAATTTCCGGGTGAGTAAAAGCCGCCGCTGGGATACTCAAATAGTCAACTTCGCGAGTCCGCCCGCAAATATTTTCGACAGCAGCAATTCCCTGAGCAGATGCAGTATGTGCTAACATCATTTTGCCATTAACATCGCCGATCGCCCACAAATTCTGCACAGGTTCTCCCGCCACCAAAACCTGCATCTTATCGTTAACTGGGATATAACCGCGCATGGTTTCTACGCCAACAGTTTCTAACCCCAAATTTTTGCTTACCGGAACTCGGCCAGTCGCTACCAAACAAGCGTCAACTTCCAAAATTTCGACAACTTCCTTAGTTTTGAAATCAGCTAATTCAATAATTACCGGGGAACCGGGAATAATTTTCTTTGCCAACAACCCAACTTTTGTTTCAATATCGCGGGGTGCAATTAACACTCGTTCTGCTAATTTAGCAATATCCGGGTCAAAAGTCGGCATCAATTGATCGAGAGCTTCAATCATCGTAATTTCGCAGCCGAGGGCTGTGTAAATATCCGAAAACTCTAAACCGATATAGCCACTGCCAATAATTGCAATCCACTTCGGTAGCGATTCCAATCTGACAGCATCGTCGCTAGTAAAAACAGTTTTGCCGTCAATTTCTATCCCAGGAGGGACGAAGGGAATCGAACCGGGAGCGAGAATAATATCCTTGGCGGTAATAGTTTTCTCGCCTTTATCGGTTTCGATGGTGATTTTTTGAGCAGCGGCGATTCTGCCCCAACCTTGGATGATATCGACGTTTAAACGTTTGAGGCTGTTGGTCAAGTCGCCGCGAAGTTTGCTAACCATAGTATTAGCATGATTGGCGATCGAAGAGCGATCGAAATCCACACTTCCCAACTGAATCCCAAAAGTCTTCAGGTGGTGGGCATTTCGCAACTCCCGCACCCGCCCCGCAGCCGCCAGCAGCGCCTTGGAGGGAATGCAGCCACGGTTGACGCAAGTCCCGCCCATATCGCCCGCTTCGATAATTGCCACTTTCAGCCCGCAGCTAACCGCGTGTATGGCAGCCCCATGTCCGCCCACGCCAGCGCCTATAATTGCTAAATCGTAATCAAATCCCTGAGTCACCTTAAAATCTCCTAATGCCTTTGAAATATTAGTCCTGGACGCACTCAACAGCTTATTTCCGCTGATCGCATCTGCTGCTTGCGGCAGTCGCAACCCTCGAACAACAGCAATAGTTGTGCCAGTCCTGTACCCTTATTCTCGACTAGACTAGGTTTAATTACACAATCTTTTTTAGCTGAGTGGAACACTCCTGACTTTTACAGTACGGTAATTGTCCGTAGGTGATGGAATTGTGACAGAGAGATAAACTGAGTAACAGAGAATTCTTATCTGTGGAGTAACTTATGATAGATGACGACGACCTGAAAGATTCCCGCCGCGCCTCGGCTCAAGCTTTTTTTGAGTCCCTTGATGAATTGTTTGATTATATTGAAAGCAGCAGTCAACCAGTACAGCCTAAACTTCTACCGCCTCAGCCCTTGCCTTCGAGTCCGCCGAAGAAGACCAGACCTGCGAAAATCAATTTGTCGGATTTTGAAGATGCGATCGCCGATTTGGAACAGTTCATCCAGAAAAAACACACCAAACGCCCGGAATCAAAAGAATAGCAGGTATAAACCAATTTTTCAGGTGCATCAAAACTCCTGCGGTCGATCGAACTTAACAGCTCGTGCGGGGTAAAATCAACTGGATTTACTGTGACTGCCGGTCACTGAGCGAAGTCGAAGTGTTGGGTTTAAACTGTTGGGGTAATTGTCTCGATCGCACTTCGATGGCCCCATCGCCGATCGCACCCACAGGCATTTCCCACTCATCAACATCATTGCGGAACTTCACCGCAATATCAGCACCATTAATAATCGCCCCCAAAAGCCGCAGCGATTTACTCGAATCCTCATCATCAGATTCCAGCAACTGATCCGCAGCCTCAGACAACATACTAGCCAGAGTATAACCAGCCCGCGCCACCAAAATTATACCGTCCGTGTACGGTTCCAGCGTCAGCGCGTCGTTGCATTCACTCAACGCCGGAGAATCCACAACCACAAAATCAAAGCGGTTGCGAACATCCTCGAACAACCTCCGCATTTCGCTCGATTCCAGTACCGCCGAAGCCTGCCGCAAAAAGCCCGGACTCGGTACCACGTATAAGTTCTCTACCTCTGGAACCAAAAGCACGCACTCGCTCATATTGCCGTAATAGTGCAAAGGTTCCACCGTCGCCAGAGGATCAGCAGCAATTTTCAAAGATTCCACATTAGAAGGCGATCGCAAATCTGCTTCAATTAACAAAGTCCGTTTACCCGATCGAGCCGACGCAATTGCCAAATTATAAGCACTAAAACTCTTCCCCTCCAAAGGAGCCGCCGAAGTCAGCAACACCACCTTCACGGGTTTTTCGCCAATTCGGCGCAAATTAGTCCGCAACCGCTCGTAAAACTCCAAATAGGGAGAATTGGGCTCCAAAGCCAAAGGCATCTCATCCCCATAGGAATCGAACGCAATCACTTCAGGCAAAACTGCCAATATCGGCACCTCTTTTTCCACCAAAGCCGCCCGCACTTCTTCCCAACTGTAAAACTTGCCGTTGAGCATCCCCAACAAAAATATCAACCCACCGCCCAGCATCAATCCCACAAATCCCCCCACCGCCAGCATCACGGGCAAACCTCTCTTGCTTGACTCAATGTCATCAGTTTTGGGAAACTGGGCGATTGTCAAACTCCCGGTTGTCTCAGCTACCGCCGCCTCAGCATCTACTAAAGCCGACTGCATCTTATCGTAGAGAGATTTTTTCAACGCCACTTGCTGAGCTAACCGCGCTTGTTCTAACTGCTTGTTGGGGATTGTGGCGTGTTCCCGGCGCAATTGCTGTTCAATTTTCTCGACTCCTTTGAGTTGCTGTTGCACCATATCCTGCTGCGTTTGCAAAGCAATCAAACTTTGAGCTAACTGCTGTCTAGCTGGGTCTAAAGAAGAGTCTACCCGAATTCGATCGGCACTTCGGAGCGGAGCAGCCACCCCGTTACCGCCGAGCACCTCAGACTGTCGCTGCTGCAACTGCTGCTCAAAAGCTTGTTTTTGTTTCACCAATTCTACAATTTTCGGGTGTTCCTCCTGCAAGTCGCTACGGAGAATTTTGAGCTGAGATTCGATCGAAAACAGTTGCACTCGCAGTTGTGCAATAATTGGATCAGCAGACAGTGCTTGAGCGACATAAGCTTGCTCTACATTCAATCCCAACCGCTCCTGCAAGCTTTTAAGTTGAGCCTCAATTCCTCCCAACTGCAAGCGGAGCTGCCGCTGCTGCTGTTCGCTATTGATAATCGCTTGCGGCAGTACACCGCTCTGAGCTGCTAAAATTGAAGTTCCTTCTCGTTTTTCATAAGCTTCAAGTTTTTTTTCCGTCTCTCTAAGCTCCTGAGTTACTTTCGGCAAACGCTTGTTAATTTGGGCAATAGTCTCACGCAATCTAGAAGTATTAATAGTTTGGCTGCGAGCCACCATTTCCTTCATCAGCGCCTCTGTTACCACTTCTGCTTTTTTGCGATCGGCATTTTTGTATAATACTTGAATCAAAGCGTTAGGATCGCTAGTCTTGCTCGGCATCTTTACCTGCACGTCGTCTGTCAGCTTTTTAGCAGAAACATTGACTTTTTTCGCAACTGCTTCAATCAGCCTTCTATCCAACAGCGTATCTTTAGTTATTTCTTGTCCTTCCTGTTGAATTTTAGTAGTAGTCGATGAAAAAATTACCGTCGGTCTGCGATATGCCAGCGTACCAGCAGCAGCGTAAACTGGCGGCGGAGTTGGCTGCAAAGCCACTACTCCCGACACGCCCACAGTTGCCACCAGAGTGGCCAGTCCCACCCACTTGTACTGGTCGAAAGCAATTAAATAACGTTTAACAACTGATAAAGTCATAAGGATTTTAGATTTTAGATTTTAGATTGTTGATTGTTAACGATAAATCATAACTAAGTAGGTAAGGGCAAAAAAATACAGTATCTTGTAGGGGCAGGTTTAGCTAACAATCTTTGACAAAAACGGGTTTACGAGTACAAAACCCGCCCTCTCCCTCCCTATCTAGTGTTTATTTGTAACAACCTACTGAATGACTAATGACTAATGACTAATGACTAATGACTAATGACTAATGACTAATGACTAATGACTAATGACTAATGACTAATGACTAATGACTAATGACTAATGACTAATGACTAATGACTTCAAAAAGGC
>JAJAYT010000546.1 GCA_026786085.1 Microcoleus sp. CAN_BIN18
CTCCCAACACTCATGTCATTGCGTATTATGCGCTTTCTGCCTACACCATTGAACTCGCAAATCTGAATGAATCTTTTGCAAAACAGTTACCCCGCTATCCGCTGCTACCTGCGACATTGCTCGGTCGTTTGGCAGTCGATCGCACCTATCAAGGTCAACATTTCGGCGAATTAATGCTGATAGATGCTCTCAAAAAAGCACTCTTGGCAACTGCACAAATTGCCTCTCTGGCCGTCATTGCAGAAGCTCTGGACTCACCGGCCGCGAATTTTTATCAAAAGTATGGTTTTCAAAAGTTCAAGCAAAACCCGATGAAACTCTATCTACCCATGAAATCAGTTGAAGAACTTTGTCAAAGTTTAAACATCTATTGAATGTTGTCAACGATCGCACATCCAATCGGGTACCTCGTCGCCACAAACGGGCGATCGCATATTTAAGCGATCGCAAACTCCGTATATTGCCGTAAATGCGGTGGATGAAACGCCAATACAATATCCTCCCGTGACACCCCAGCCTGCAAAAAATCTGTCACCACCCCATCTTCTGTCCAATCCTCCTCAACCCAAATTTTGTCATCCCGCAATCGCACATGAATAGTATTTCCCTTAATTCTTTCTTGTCCCTCCCAACCCATTACTACCAATAAATAATGGTCATGTTCTCCGTCAAAAATCAGCGCACTTTCTAACGATGAATTGGTGGATTTTGCGTCCAACTCATAATAATCAGTTAAAACTTTGCGAATCAAATGACGATAATACTCTAATTTTTCCATCGCTCAACTACCTTCCCGCGAGACGAGGTAATTTGACCTTCTACATTTTAACTCAAGGACGATCGCACTTCCCATTATCCCTCTTCGTGAATCGCATATCAAATCCGATACCTCACTGCCACAAACGAGCGTTCCTCATAATGGAATAGACATGATCTGATTGATCCACTCCTCGGCGTTAGAAGCTTCCCAGACTAAGATGAGTGCATCAATCGCCTCGCTAATTGGGAGATTTTGAGAAAGAATCAGAACTCCTGAACTGTTTTGCGACAGGATGAACTCACCAAACTCGATCGGCATAGTCTTGCGATCGTGCGTGACAAGAACTCTGCCATCTCGCGCGCTAATTGCCAAAACTTCCTCGTCTTTCTTGCCTTCAAATCCTGCTGCGTTGGCTGACTTAAAATCTATATCTGCTTCTCTGCGGATAGTGCCAGCTACAATTGCTTGCCTGAGATCGGCATCGGCCTGAAATCGAACTTTCGTCATAATGCGCCTTTTTCCCGATTTTGAGCAGTTATCAATTGTTGATACAAAACTGGGCTTTTTTCCCTCAAAGACTGTTGCAATTCCTTAAATTCTGCTTCACCTTCTTCTAAGTACGCATCCACCATTTCTCGGTTGGCAAGATAAAAGACGATCGCACCATAAACCTGTTCTAGCGAAAGTAGCGGAAAATTTTGGGCAATACTTTCGGGAGCTTCTCCATTCAAGAAGGAATAAACGACTGAATCGAGAGAAATCCGAGTTCCTTCAATCCAATACCCTTCGTTGCGTTGTTCGATATACTGCTTTATTGGGGTGATGGCGAGTGTCATAGGGCTAATCGCTGCTTTTTATCTAGATTTTAAACCAATTAGATGACATAGTTAGATTGGCGATCGCACTTCCCAGTATCCCAAAGCACGCGCGGCAAAGCGAGCGCGATAGCACATCCCATCCCCACAGCCCGCCAACATCCAAACCCTTGACAGCAAAAATCACTAACTTGCATCGCCGCCAGCAAACCCAGCAAATCCAATTACTACCGGATTGGCGATCGAAGTACCCGATATCGACTACAGTAAACACAAAATATTATTGGCGGTGATTTGAGTGATTGAGAGTTTAGCAACAGGAATCGCAGCAGCCGGTTCGCTGCTAGCATTGGGCGGATTGGGCCTAGAGTTGAACTATCGCCGGACTGGGAGTCCAAATAAACTAGAACTTACAGCCGGAGAATGGCACTTAGCCATAAACGAACCCAACCGCTATCTGTTGGTTGGCGAAATGGAATTCCGCAATCTGACACAGCGGTTCGAGATTATGTTGCCAGATGTGCGGGCACAGGTGAAACTGCTATCAGACGGAAGTTTGGATGGCGTGACTTCTCAGACAAAAGTCATTCCTTGCCACACAGACGCAAAAGCCCGATCGGACGATTACTGGTTCGGCTATATTGTGAAAGCCCAACAAAACACCAAAATTAAAGTTTCCGTAGATATTCAAGGGCAAGACTTAAACAAATTGCAGTCAGCTTGGGTGCAAATACATTTCGTCAGCTACGGCCCTGGCGGGTGCATCCCCAGAGTCCGCAACGTAGTAGTTCCGCTGCAATTTCCCAACTCGGACACCGTACCCACCGCCCGCAATGTCGGCGTTGCCGAAGTCTTCCCAATTCGCACCCACATACTAGCGGAACTCGACAATCCCGTCGAAATTGTCAAACGTTACGTGCTCCCGCGCGCCGAGAAAGGCGATATTGTCGCCCTCGCAGAAACTCCCTTAGCCTTGATGCAGGGACGCTACCGCCATCCCAGTGAAGTTAAACCCGGATGGGTAGCCAAGCGAGTTTGCTTGTTTTTCTTGCCGATGTCGAGTTTGGCCACAGCTTGCGGAATGCAAACTTTGGTGGATGTAGTCGGGCCTTGGCGCGTAGTGGCTGCATTTGCGATCGGCGCTGTAGCTAAAATATTCGGTAAACCGGGAGTCTTTTACCAACTTGCAGGGGAACAAGCAAGGCTAATCGACGACGTTACCGGGACTTTGCCTCCCTTCGACCAATTTATTGTGCTTGGCCCGGACAATCCCCAGCAAGTTGTAGAACAAATTCAACGAGAAACTGGACTTGCGGCGGCGATCGTAGACGCTAACGACTTAAAAGCAGTTAAGATATTAGCAGCGACCTCCGATTTATCGATCGCATTTTTAGAGCAAGCCTTGCGCAGCAATCCCGCCGGGAATGCTGATGAACGAACACCAGTCGTTTTAATTCGACCTCTGCCACAGAAATCTTGAGTTGAAAACTGAAAATTGAAAATTCAAAAACACGATTTGAAATTTTTAATTTTCGTTCAACTAAGAAAGGGTGAAGAATTCAAATCTCTAAGTTTTGAAATAAAAACTCAAAACTTCCCTAACTCTTCCCCTTTCTTAAACATATTTGATTTTTTGATTTTCATTGTCCGGTTTCGTGCTATCACGGTTCTCAAGTTTCGTGAGGAACTCGCCAACCAATAACCAATAACCAATAACCAATAACCAATAACCAATAACCAATAACCAATAACCAATAACCAATAACCAATAACCAATAACCAATAACCAATAACCAATAAC
>JAJAYT010000547.1 GCA_026786085.1 Microcoleus sp. CAN_BIN18
AATTCCCTCCATACCCCAATACGGTTTACTTAAGACGATCTGGTAAAAAATTATGAAAAATAAATACTGCGATTGCTTCGTTCCTCGCAATGACAATCTTAAGTGAACCGTATTGATTTATAACGGAAGCTCGATCGCAAATTCCGTGCCCTCACCCAAAACCGAACGGCATATCAAGGTTCCGCCGTGTTTTTCCGCGACAATTCGGTAACTGATGGCCAACCCCAAACCGGTGCCTTTTCCCATCGGTTTTGTTGTGAAAAACGGGTCAAACAACCGGAGCCGCACGTCTTCTGTCATGCCGATCGCATTATCGGCAATTCTGATACAAATACTATTTTCGTTAATGGCTTCTGTACGAATGCTAATAGTTGGTTTCCAGTCGCTACAACCAGATCGCTTTTTTTGCTTCCAAGCATCTTCCAATGCGTCAATACTGTTGCTAAGCAAATTCATAAATACCTGATTTAGCTGACCTGCATAACATTCAATTAAAGGCAGTTTACCGTATTCTTTGAGCACTTTAATCTCGGGATATTCGGATTGAGCTCGCAGTTTGCTGTGCAAAATTAGTAGCGTGTTATCTATGCCTTCGTGAATGTTGGCAGGCTGCTTTGCCGAGTCGTCTAAACGTGAAAAGTTTCGCAGACTCAGAACTATTTCGCGAATGCGATCTGCTCCCATTTTCATCGAGGATAAGATTTTTAGCAAATCTTCTCTCACAAATTCTAAATCGATGTTTTTAATGTATTCTTGAATTTCTACAGTTGGCTGAGGATAGTGTTTTTGGTAAAGTTCCACAAGCTGCAACAAGTCTGTCATATATTGGCTAGCATAGGAAATATTGCCGTAGATAAAACTGACGGGGTTGTTGATTTCGTGAGCGACTCCAGCTACCATTTGACCGAGACTGGATAGTTTGTCTGTATGAATTAGGTGAGATTGAGTTTCTCGGAGTTCTTTGAGAGCGATTTCTAGCTGCTGGGCTCTGTTATTGGCGATCGCCTCGGAGAGCCGCAAAGTATCCTCCGCTACTTTGCGCTCTGTCATGTCAAAAATGGCGCCGTTGAACGATAAAACTTGATTGGCTGCGTTGAAAATGGCTTGACCTTTTTCTGCAACCCACCGCACATTTCCGTCGCTGTGAATCAGGCGATATTCGATCGTGTATGGTTGTTTTGTCTGAATTGCCCGATCGATAATTTGCTCAATCTGCTCCGCGTCATCGGGATGAACTATAGTAGGAAAAGCCTGCACTGGTTGCAGCATAAAGTTAGCTGCGGGATAGCCGGAAATAGCTTCTATGCCGTTGCTGATAAAAGTTAAGCTCGATCGCCCCGCATCACTGCAACGGTAAACCGCGCCGGGAATATTAGAAACTAAGGATCTAAATTCTTGTTCCCTTTCCCGCAAAGCTGCCTCAATCCGTTTGCGATCGCTAATGTCGCGAGCAAAGGCGCACTGATATTCTTTGCCGTTAAATTGCAAATGGTCGATCGTAATTTCTACCGGAAAAATTCGACCGTACTTAGTGATATGATGAACTTCAATATTTACCGAACCGCACCGCTTTAAGACACTCCAGTGTAACTTCCAAGCAGTTTCGGGAAAATCTGGATTAATGTCGTGGATGCTCAAATCGAGCAATTCTGTGGCAGAATATCCCAAAGAAGAACAAGCGGCATCGTTGACGTACAAAAATTTACCTTCTGCTCCGATCCAGAATACCGCATCTGCCGATCGGTCGATCGCAAACTGAGTCAGTTGCAATTTTTCCTCAACCCGGTGGCGCCACGCAATTTCTTTTTCTAACTGTTCGTTAAGCGAATCGATATCTAAAGTGCGATCGACAATAGTATCTTCGTCGAAAAGAGCGATCAATTCTTTTTTTGCCAATTCTTCTATCTGGATATGAGGCCCATCCTGATTTTCTTCTACCTGTTGTAACGGCTGTTTTTGCAAATTTTCTGTTTGATTTAAACTAGCATTAGCAATTGCTTGCGGCACGAGGGCGGCGAAAAGTACAAAAATCAAAGCACTTGCAGCTTTGAGAGTTAGTGACAGCCAATAAATGGAATACCAAACTGTCCAGACTGCCGTTAATTGAGCTGCGCCGCAGATCAGAAAACCAACGGCAAATACCAGAAAAGCCTTGCTGTGAGAACCTTGGCGGGTAAAATAAACTAAAAATAGGGCGATCGAGCAATAGGCTAGCGCCGTCAGCGAATCAAAAACAGCGTACAGTTGCAACTCCGAGTGAGTGTCGCAGCCGAGTGTGGAAGATACAGCAACTGTTGAAAAAAAAATTGTTAATAGTTGTTGCATAAAGTTCAATAAAACTTATTTGTATCAATACAAATTCCATCAAATATAATCATTTGATTTCGGTTGTGGAAATATTTACATAATTATATACTTTTTTCATTTTTTATTAAACAAAATTTCGGACTATTTTTGATTTCCAACCGTAGAATCATAGTTGCAGGGCGATTGAGGCACAGGATCAGCCTGCATGAAAATTAAGTTTCTCATACTACGACCTAAAAACTTATAGCCGTTCTCAAAAAAGTGAGGTATGCCCTATGCCCTATGCCCTATGCCCTATGCCCTATGCCCTATGCCCTATGCC
>JAJAYT010000548.1 GCA_026786085.1 Microcoleus sp. CAN_BIN18
GGTTTAGCGGCGCGCCACGCTTCTCGCATCCGTCCAAAATTAGTATTAAATTCTTCCCACCCCAGCGTACTTCCTGAATTGTCTTCATCCCAGGAAGCCGAGAGGACTCCGTAGCTTAATCCCAGTACACCTAAACCAAAACAGCCCATGCTTACCAGCAATACTGCTGTGTTTGGCAAGTCAAACAGGCTTTTGCTGACTATCAAATAACTCACAAAAAATGTAGAAATTCCCAGGAGTGTCGGTACGCCGCAGAATACCGCGATGCGGGATATCATGCGTTTGCTGACTACTTCTGGGATAGATTGCGCCTGCGGGCCTGTTTTTGTGGCTTTGGGCTGCTTGTCTGGTTTTGGTTCTTCTGTGACTAGCTTTGCTTCGGTTTCTGTGGGCTTTTTAGGCGTTTTTTTCCGATTTGAGGCCGGTTCAAAGGGTAGGCGCTGGCTGGGTGGTTCGGAGGACATATTTTATCTTTAACCTGAAATCTCGAACATTTATTCAATAAATCTTGGCGAAGGTTTACGCAACTCTGATGGTGAATCGACGGTTTGACATAGATTGGTCATCGGTGCGTAAATCCTGCTGGCTTTTGTCCAAGATTCTTGAATATTGTCGCAAATTTTCGCTTTGCTGTTTAGCCGCGAATGCCTAGACGGGCAATTAATGCTTTGTAGCGTTCGACGCTTCCCTTTTGGATGTAGGCTAGCAGGCGCTTACGGCGGCTGATCATCATCATCAAACCGCGCCGAGATGCGAAGTCTTTTTGGTTGATTTTCAGGTGGGCGCTGAGTTTGGTGATGCGATCGGTCAGCATGGCGACTTGGACATCTGCTGAACCGGTGTCGGTTTCATGGCTTTGGTAGTCGCCCATGATTTCTAGTTTGCGCTGTTGTGTAAGTGGCATGACTTGAATTTTATGTTTTTTTGTACGATTTGGCATTCCCCACGCATGAATGCGGGGGATTCTTGCATCACCGGGAGTCAAATGACTTTACCCTCAGCAAGCTTACTCGGACTGCCCGACCGGGTTTGTAGAGTATGAGCCACAATCTGCAATGATATCACAGGAGAAGCGTGAAGGATAAAATTTTTGTTACGGATGGGTTTGTTGGCTGGGTAGAATTTGGGTTTTTATGCCCGGTTTCTTGATTGGGTAAGGGATTATCGGCTCAAATGCCCGATCGCCTCACGAATCCAATCTTCGGCACCTTTACCGGACAAACTATCGTCTTGACAGAGGTTTTGCAGGGCATCCAAGACTTCCGCCCCAGTGTATCCCATCGCCAGCAAGACCATCTCGACTTCTTCTTGAATAGCTGCGGGGACTCCGGCGGCCATTGAAGTTGTCAAACCTGCTTCCTGTCTCCATTCCGAGAGTTTGTTTTTGAGTTCGAGGACGAGGCGTTCAGCGGTTTTTGCGCCCACACCGGGGGTTTTGGCGAGGATGCGGGTGTTAGCGCCGACGAGCGCCTTTACTAAGTCCTGCAATCCTAAAGTATCGAGAAGTGCGATCGCCAGTTGAGCACCAACACCACTAACACTCGTCAACTGCCGAAACAAATCGCGTTCTGCCGCGCTACCAAAACCATACAATATGATTTGGTCTTCCTTAACTTGCTGGTGAGTAAAGATTTGGGCGACTTCGCCGGATGCTGGCAATTGACCAGTCACACGGGGCAAAATCTGGATTGCATAGCCAATTCCATTGACTTCGAGAATCAAGATGACGCGGTTGCTGCCTTTGCTGATATCGGCGACTGTGCCTTTGAGATAGCTGATCATATTGTTTTTTACTTAGTCAGTCTGGACGCAACTGGCACAATTAGTAGGGTGCGTCAGTCTGAAAAACCTTAGTTTTTGATAGTAACCTAAAAACTGACGCACCCTACGACTATGACAACTGGACGCAACTGACACAATTAGTAGGGTGCGTCAGTCTGAAAAACCTTAGTTTTTGATAGTAACCTAAAAACTGACGCACCCTACAACAACTAATTTGATTGGGATAAATTGGATTGACATTTTCATCAATTAGGTATTGCAGGTTCATTGGCTAGTTTTGGCTTTTCTTTCTGCCCTCAGTTGGCGGAGCTTTTCAGAAACAGGCGGGGGATTAAGGCGCTGTTCTTCTCTCATTTTGTGACCGTGTTCTATCCAATTTCTGAGGTAATCACTCACAGGTTCTCGATTTTGGAGATAATACAGAATTGTCGCATAAACTTGTTCGAGGGTGAGGGAAGGATAAGTTTGGGCAATTTCATCAGGTGCGCGGCCGCAATCGATGTAATCATAAAGGATTGTTTCAATGCCAATTCTTGTCCCTTTCAGTCGAATATCGCTGGGAGTGAGAAAGTTGAAATAATCTGTGAGCGTTTGGGTTGGCATAATTTTGCTGCATACTCAACATAATTTATTATATCACTGATATTTGCCCGATCGAACTTAGAGTAAACCGCTCTGCTTATTTTTCTAATTCAAAATCAGATGCTGTTTAACTAAAGACAAATCCGTCTTGCCAAAATTCACAACCAAAGCCACATTGAAATTTTCCAATGATTTTACAAACCACATAATTTCATCAGAAGCTTTACCTTCATAATGATTAAATAAAACAGAAAATCGCTTGTCCAACTCTGGTTTAACTTTCCCCGAAAGCAGCACAAGTTTTAGTAGTAAACCCATTGTCCTGCTGGGGCCGAGGTTGTGAACCAAGTCATAAAAAACGTAGTGGCTGGGATGTTGGGAATTTTCCACTACTAAGAAGTTGAACAATTGTTGGCAAGTCCGAACTAACAGTAGATTATTTAATTTCACAGAGTCATGTTCGGGGAATGTATTTTTTATGTGCTTATACAAGCGTTCATTAAATTGACGCCCGCCGTATTCTGGTTCGACGGAGGAAATCAAATATTCATATAAATGTACCTTAAATGAGCCGTAAGATGGAACCTGTCTGGCATCTCTCAGGAAAAACTGAGCCGATTCTTTGTGAGTGCGATCGCCTGTTACTTTACCAGCAAATTCCATAACAGCTAAATGCAGTTCTGCATCGTTCAAAAGTGTGGGATTTGGCGCTGGCTGCACAATTCCTATTTCCGTATTTCTCGGCTCAACCAAATAATTCAAATATTGAGACAAATTGTTTTCAAATTGTCGCTGTCTTTGAAATTCCAGTTTTTTGATTGTTTGTTGGTCTTCCTCAATGCTATCCTTGCTCAGCAAAGAATGCCCGTACAAATAAGGATACCGACAAATTAATTCACCCAAGGGAGCATGAACATCTTGTTTATGCGGTTGTGGCTCTTGATCTACGGCTTTTACTAAGCGTTCTAATGTCTGAAATTCTTCGCCTTTAGTAAAATTTTTTATTTGTTCTTGTAAGCGTTTGACTATATAAAATTCCATCCCGAAGCGAGGAGAAGTCTGCTTAAATAAAGCTACCAAATTGGCGATCGCTAATTTGTTTGGTGAGTGCAATTGCCAGCGGTTGATCGGGATGTAGCAGCAGCGATGGAGGATATATTTAAAGTCTTGATCCGATCGCTTGACGGAGACTATGCTGTACAAAGTTGCTTCAATTTCGCGATCGGGATAGCCCATGCCGTCGATAAATAGCTTACGGAACCGCTCGATCACCTGTGGGGGGGATTCTGTTTCCACGCAGGAGACGATGTGATCGTACAATCTCTGTTCGTTGCTGCCGGATTGAACAGTATCTGAGGGCGGGGTGAGAATGCTGCTGTCGAAACCGGTGTCTGGACTGGTGTCTGCAACTTGCGCGACAGCGACTGTCGGTTGTTCCCGAAAAGTTCCGGGATTCAAGAACCAATAATGTTCTTGGCTTAATTGTTTGTTCGCCGCCCAATCCAAAGCTGACTGCAAACTTTCCCCAGTCAATAACTGCGATTTGTCTTCGCGATCGGAAGCCAGCCATGCTGCCAGCGCCTCGCGGTACGGAGCCAGATGTCCTAATTCTTTTTCCACCCAGAACTGATTGAAAACAGACTGATAAATTAGGTTAAAAACTATTAATCTACCTTGAGATTTTACAACCAGTCCTGACAGTTGTAATTCGATTTGTTCGAGAGAGTAATCGGCAGGTACTCCCGGCGATTCCTCGGGTTTCTCCGGGTCTAGCGGTTGCAAAATTTTTTGATACAGTGTTAACAGCTTGGTGAGGTCACAGCGGTTGTGAAAAATGCGATCGCGTATTGTTGTTAAATGTTGGGGTTCGTCCTGTTCTTCCCAATTTTTAAGAATTCTGTGTTTGATCAGTTTTTTAACTTGCTGCGCTTCACAATTTCTGCCAATAAAAGGCCCGTATTCAAGTGCTAAGTGGCATAGCTTTTGAGTCATAAACGGTTGTCCTCCCGTCCAAGCTAATATTTCTTGGAGCACTCTTTGAGGGCGAAAAGCTTTGAGTGCTAATCCTTTTGCTAGTGGTAAACATTCGTCTAGTTGCAATCTATTTAAATGAATCGGCCGTCCAATATTAAAAGGGTTGCAGTTTTGATCTCGGAGTAATTCTGAGGGGGCTGCTACTCCGAGAACAGCAAAAGTTAGGCGATCGTATTCTGGTTGCTCTGCCCGCTTGGAGTAACAAGCCCGGATCAAACCAAAAAAATCGCTGGTACTGAAATTGAGGCGGCTGGTGCTGTCAATGTCATCTATGAAAATTACTAGACTTTTCCTAATTGACTTAAGCAGAACTTTTTCGATAAATATCTCCAATCGCTGCACTGGTGACAGGAGTTCGCGATCGTTCCACCACTTGATGGCATCAAACTTGTTTGTCAGGTGCAAACTGCTGGCCATGCGGTACATGATGGCGGCGTACCACTTTTGGGGGGAAATGTCTGGGCTACTGATGCTTTTCAAGTTGACGGCGGCAAAAGCTGTACCTTCTACTTGCAACCTTTTGGCCGTTTGCACTAGCAGGCTGGACTTTCCCATTTGCGGCGAACTCAACACGTAGCAGAATTGTCCGGCTTTCAGTCCTTCGTAGAGTTCGCTGTCTGCCGATCGCCTGACATAGGTGGGCGCACCGGCAGGCAAATATCCTCCGACTTGATATTGGTAGGTTAAGTTGACGGATACTGTCATCTGCGAATTCATCAAGATGTTGCGCCCCTATGCTCTGGTATCGAAAGGTTACAAACTGCGATTATTGTCAGCTTATACCATTTTAGATTTTAGATTTTAGATTAAAGAATTGAAGACTGGGGAATCACTTATTCATTGAGGGTTTGGAGTTTCCCGACAATGCTTATTTTTTTTTTGGTGATTCTTTCTCTATTGTCTACTAATTCACCTTTGTACTGCTCAATCTTTACCGTATCTTTGCAACTGTTCGCCTCACCGAAGAGCGATCGTCGGGCGATCGTACCTCGGCACCTGATTATTTACACTCGCTCACATAATTATCTGAATTTTCACTCAACCCGATGAAAAACGCCAAAACGCCCTTTTGTTCACATTTTTTTACAATAAGACTTTAAAATTCACCCGGTGGTATGATGTTGTCAGGGAAATTCATAACCAAAGCGTCGTCAACATTCTGCCTTCAAATCTGGATGCCAATAAAAAACCTCAGCGTTTGGCTGAGGACTGCTTGAGTGGGAGATATCGTTAATCTGCGTTTTTTTTTAATTGACTTAGATTGCATGGAATTCCATGCTGCTGACACTTCCCGGGCTTCGATGAGCACGGGAATTCTTAAGGACAAACTTTTCTGGACGAATCCACAAAAAGTTTAATTCTTAAAAGCGCTGTCAGTACGCGGCTAACCACTCGCTCAACTATAAAAGTTAAGTCTGTGGCTAGTTGTAGAAGATGCGCCCTGATGATTTAACTACCCGATGGATTAGCACCCTGATGGCATAACTCCCTGATGGATCGACGCCCTGATGGCTTTCGCTCCACTACCCGAAAAATTCCGGTTAGTGGATGATCGTGGACATTAGTAACACGTCACTTCCGGCGTTTCCGATCGCAAGCGGGTGTGCCTGTCTGTACTGATTATGGCAGGCAGATTTATCAGACGACAAGTGGGCTATTGCATCAACCCATTTCTGATCGATCGAGTTAGCCAAAAAGTGTCAATCTACGGAAATCAGGGTCATCGAACATGAAAAACAGCATCTTAGTATTAGCGGTAATCGCCTCCGGTGGCATTGGCTTTTTCCAGACCGTCCGCGCCAGCGCAACTGCTTTCGTTCTACAACCTTCATCAGCCAGCAGTTTGACGGTTTCCGGGAGTCATCCCGACTTCAACTACACTGGAACGAATGAGGATGGGGAGCAAGAAGACGTAAAGACAGGTAAAGGCAGAAAATAATTGGCGCTCTCAGTGGTTCGCTCTCAGCGGTTGTGATTTTAGTTGTGGTGGTTGTTGTGTTTGTTGTTTTAACCGCCTCCGATCGGA
>JAJAYT010000549.1 GCA_026786085.1 Microcoleus sp. CAN_BIN18
ATTATTTTTAGGTTTTAAGTTATGTTTTTTCGGAATTTTATTTTTTACCGTATTTTATGGATTTCACGTATTTATGTTCGGAAGCGTATTTTGTACCGTATTTATCGGATGTCACGGATGGCTGTTCGGCAGCGGATTTTGTAGCGGATTTAACGGATGTCACGGATGAATGTTCGGCAGCGGATTTTGTACGGGATTTAACGGATGTTCGGAAAAAGGGAGAATTTACAGTCTCTGAATTGTCTAATGCTGATAATTCAATCAATGTTGATGCTGCAAGTTCTAAAAGTTCAGAAGCAGACGAATTGTGGTTTTGGAGTTATTCTGACACCAAAGCTGCCCAGCAGGAAAACCAACTGCCAATTAAACCGCGAATAATTCAAACAATCGAACAGTTAAACGAATTAGTCGAACTCCTGCAAACCTTCACCGACAAAGCCTCCCCCGTGGCGTGGGATACGGAAACCACCGCCTTAGAACCGCGAGATGCTGAATTAGTCGGAATTGGCTGCTGTTGGGGAACCGGAGAACAAGATTTAGCTTACATTCCCACTGGGCATAAAACGGGCACAAATTTGGACAAAGCCACGGTTTTAAATGCTTTGCGTCCGATTTTGGCAGGTGAGAATTATCCGAAGGCGCTGCAAAATGCTAAATTTGATCGATCGATCCTGCACTGTCAAGGAATCAAACTAGCCGGCGTTTGCTTCGACACCATGCTAGCTAGTTATGTACTCGATCCAGAACAAAAACATAACCTTGATGATTTGTCAAGTAAATACTTGCATAAGCCGGGTAAATCCCAAAAATATAACGAATTAGTGCCGAAAGGGAAAACAATTGCTGATCTCAGTATTCGAGAAGTAGCTAACTACTGCGGCATGGATGTTCACAGCACTTTTCAGTTAGTAGGTAAACTGCGGGAATCATTGGATCAAGCTGATAAAAATGCGCCATCTCAAAAGTCATTGCATCGGTTGCTTTTAGATGTCGAACAGCCTTTAGAACCAATTTTAGCAGAAATGGAATACTGCGGAATTCGCGTTGATTCAGCCTATCTGCAAGAACTATCGCAACAGCTAGAAACAAGATTAGCCGAACTAGAAACAAACACCTATCAAGCAGCCGGGAGAGAGTTCAATTTAGGTTCGCCAAAACAACTCAGCGAAATCTTGTTAGAAAAAATCCCCGAACAGTTTCAGAAAAAATCTCGCAAAACTAAGACGGGATACTCTACAGATGCCGCTGTTTTGGATAAATTGCAAGGAGACCATCCGATTGTAGACGATTTATTAGAACACCGAACATTATCAAAGTTAAAATCAACCTACGTCGATGCTTTGCCGCAGTTAGTGCGTGCAGATACCGGGCGAGTGCATACAAATTTCAACCAAACTGCAACGGGTACGGGCAGGCTTTCTTCTTCCAATCCAAATTTACAAAATATTCCCATCCGCACCGAGTTTTCGCGGCAAATTCGCAAGGCTTTTTTACCGGAAGCAGGTTGGCTGATGGTGTCGGCTGACTATTCTCAAATTGAGCTGCGAATTTTAGCTCATTTGAGCCAAGAACCTCTGCTGATAGAAGCTTACAAAAATAATCAAGATGTGCATACCTTGACAGCTAAGCTGTTATTTGAAAAGGAGGAAATAACAGCCGATGAAAGACGGTTTGGCAAAACAATTAATTTTGGGGTAGTTTATGGTATGGGGGCGATCAAGTTTGGTCGTTCGATGGGCAAATCTTCCGCAGATGGCAAAGAGTTTATTAAGCGATTTAACGAGCGTTACAGTAAAGTTTTTGAATTTTTGGAGGGTGTGAAAAAAAGTGCGATCGCCCTTGGCTATGTTTCGACTATACTAGGTCGTCGCCGCTATCTAACATTCGACAAAAATGGTAGCCTCCAGCGCTTAAGAGGCGAAAATCCTCAAGACATTCACTCCGAACAACTGGCGCGCCTCAGCAGAGATGACGCCCAATCTTTGCGGGCCGCAGCCAACGCTCCCATTCAAGGCTCCAGTGCTGATATCATTAAACTTGCCATGATTGAGGTCAACAAAATTTTGCAAAACTATCAGGCGCGACTGCTGCTGCAAGTTCACGATGAATTAATCTTTGAAGTGCCTCCCGATGAATGGGAAGAATTGCAACCAAAAATTAGAACGGCGATGGAAAATGCTCTGCCGGAAATTAGCGTACCGCTGGTAGTTGACATCCACGCGGGGCAAAATTGGATGGAAACTAAATAGACAGACAGAATTATGAACCCAACCAAAATCACCCTTTCTCCTAAAATCACCAGCTTGAGTGCACTTTTTCTGCTGTTCCTACTCTCCGGCTGTCCGCAAAAGCTACCGCCCAACAATTATGCTGTCAAACGAGTCAGCGACGGCGACACCCTTGTCGCCACCGATGCCGCTGGCAAAGATATCAAAGTGCGTTTTGCCTGTGTAGATGCACCGGAAATCGCGCACGGCGAACCAAATAGCAAAGCATCAAATAAAAATCAATTCAAGTGGGGAAACCTAGCGCACCAAAGAATGCAGCAGCTAGTCAAAGAAGGGGGAGGTCGCGTCGTTTTGACAGTCACCGATACCGATCGCTACGGCCGCAAAGTTAGCGAAGTTCGATTACCAAACGGCACATTTGCCCAAGAAGTTTTGCTGCGCGAAGGATTAGCAATGGTTTACCGTCCTTACTTAAAAAACTGTCCTAGTGCAAGTATTGTGCAACAAGCGGAAGCCGAAGCTAAGAAAAATCGCCGCGGCGTTTGGGGAGATTCTAAGTTTGTCCCAGCTTGGGATTTTCGGCACAGGGATAAATAATTTAAAACTTAAAACTTTAGTCAACAAATGTGATAGGCTCCAGATCAATCAAGAGACTGCCGCCAAAAGCGGTCTATTGCAATCACCCAAAATTAACTTTAGGGAACATTAATGAATATCAAAAATCTGGTTATTTCAGGCCTTGTCCTGCTCCTCGGTACTGCAATCGTAGGAAAAGCTATTGCTCAAGAACTGACGGAGGAGCAAAAAACGGTTGTTTGTCGCTTGAAAACAGAAGTTGACCAACGCAAAAGCAACGGTCAAAAGTTGGTGTTTGTACCATTGCTAGGCACTGTTCGCAAGCAAGTTTCATCTCCTTTTCGAGCCACGCTACATCCAGATATGGAGTATACTTTTGTTGCTACTTGCGGCGGTAACTGCAAAGATTTAAACCTAACTCTTAAGGATGCAAACGGTATGGAAATCGCTGCGAGTCAAAAGACAGGCGAACTCGCAACAATCTCTTTTACTCCTCCATCCCAAGGCGAATATCAAATTACTGCTAAGCCTGGGGAATGCAACAATGCAGAGGGTTGCAGTTTCGGTATGGGAATCTTCGTTCCCGCAAGTGCTAGCGTACCTAATGCTTCAAAGATTCCTGCTGAAATAGCACAATTTCGAGTTTGCCAGTAGAGGAAAATTTACAACTTTTAAGCTCATCTCCTGCACTGAAGTGCGGGGGATTTCAGATATAGCGGTTCTCAAGCGTGGTGAGGTACGCCCACGGAGGCCTATGCCCTATGCCCTATGCCGTTCGCGTACCTCATCTTTCTGAGACTCGGCTATATACTCTTAACAGTTAACAGTTAACAGTTAACAGTTAACTATACGCATAACTCTTCCAAACTGCCTGTGTCGATCGAGCTGTGGAACCCTGCAAAGACCCCATCACTACCAAAATCAGCCCCTAAGTCATAACTTTCTTTACCGTCAGGCAGGCATCAATTAGAATATAGATAGTGCCTCTCAAGGGTGACGAGTACATTGCCCATGTCTTTAACCTTAGCCTTGAAAAATCAACTCCAGAACCCTCCTCAAAAAGGGTTGAAAAGTCTGTTTAGTCGCTTGGGTATCAGGCAGAAAATCGGCTGCGGATACGCCTTGGTCATTGGTATTGCTATTTTGGGTGCTGTGGCGGGACGGGGAGTAGAATCCTATCACAAACAGCAAGTTAGAGAAAAATTAGCGATCGACCGAGAGAAAGCCGAAATCCTGACCAATCTCAATAATACGGTGCAGGAAGTCAGAATTCACCAGCAAGAACTGGTGAGTCTGACGGCAAAACCGCAAAATTTCGATCGCGAACGATCGGAATTCCTGACCCGCGTTGCTCAGATGAGTGGTATCCTTGAACAACTCCAAACCCAGCCACCGACGAACAATCCCGAGATTGCCAAAGACTATGAACTGTTGCAACAGTTCGCTGAAGTCAACGCCAAGACTGTAGAGTCATACTTTGAACAAGTACAAAAATTGTTGGCGAATACAAAGTTATCTGGTTTAAATCCGAAGCAGCGACAGGCTTTCGGGCAGAATTTAAACAATTTTACGACTGGCGAAACCGCTTTTAAACTCGAACAGTTTTCCCTAGATTCAGCCAAACTCGCAGGTAACTTTCGCGATAAAGCGGACGAGGCATTTAGAGCCTACGAGAAAGCCGAAAAACTCGGAAGTCTGATTATCGCTTGTTCTCTGTTAATATCGGCTGGTATCGCAGCAATGCTAGCAGTATACACCAGTGCTGCGATCGCCCGACCACTAGAAGCGACCACCCTGATCGCTCAGCGAGTGACAGAAGAATCAAACTTTGACCTACAAGTACCCGTCACTACCTCTGACGAAGTGGGAATGCTGGCAGTTTCCCTCAACGAACTGATCCAAAGAGTAGCGGAATACACAGAAGACTTGCACGAAGCAAAAGTAGCAGCCGAAGCTGCCAACCGCTCGAAAAGTGCATTTCTAGCCAACATGAGTCACGAACTTCGTACTCCCCTCAATGCCATCATCAACTACAGCGAAATGCTGCAAGAAGATGCTCAAGATTCCGGTTCCGAAGACTTTCTGCCCGATTTAGAAAAAATTCAAACCGCAGGCAAACATTTGCTGGATATGATCAGCGACATCCTCGACATTTCCAAAATAGAAGCCGGCCACGTCACGCTTTATTTGGAAAACTTCGACGTGGCGACGATGATTGAAGAAGTGATGACTACGGCTCAAACGCTAGTAGAAAAAAAAGGCAATGCTTTAGCGCTGAAAACTAAAGGCGAACTCGGCACAATGTACGCTGACCAACCGAAAGTTCGGCAAATTCCCCTCAACTTGCTCAGCAATGCTGCCAAATTTACCGAGAAAGGCGTCATTACTATCGAGGTCGAAAGAATTAAAAATGAGAAACTTAAACCGAAGAAAAGAAATAAAAATAAGGATTTTAACTCTGGTTCAAACTACAGTTCTCAAATTTTAATTTTTCGAGTCAGCGACACTGGTATTGGCATGACAGACGAGCAATTAGACCAGATATTCAAACCTTTTACTCAAGCTGATGCTTCGACTACCCGCAAGTATGGAGGCACGGGTTTGGGATTGACAATTAGCCAACGTTTGTGTGAAATTCTCGGCGGCGAAATTAGCGTCGAAAGCGAGGACGGGAAAGGCTCAACTTTTATTGTCAGTCTCCCGGAACGCGTGGTGATGCAAGCATGACAGTTGACAATTGACAGTTGACAATTGACAGTTGACAGTTCTAGGGTGCGTCGCCATTAACAATCCCTAAAAAAATCAATAATCTCCGAGCGACTCACCGGTGCAAAATTAATCAGCAGTCATTAGTTGTTATACACTGGAAAAATGGGCAAGTACATCGTTTTTAGAGCTGACTGGACTGAGGAAGAAGGTGCAGAAAACAGACTGCTAGCGCATACGGGAATGCTTACCGACATTCTTGCCGAACACTTCGACTCTTCTAACCGACCAATTCCTCAACCGGGGTACAGATTTCGAGAATTTCACCGGATAGAAAAGTTTGCAGATTCAAAATTTCCCGCTGCGAGCACGCACAGCCGAGTAGGAGATTGGGAAGTTGTCAGAGTTCAAACTTACTCGGAAGATTTACCCAGCGGTGACTTTGAGACAATTGTTGTGTGCTATTGCAGGTTCGCACCCGTAAATACTCCCCTCGAACCGATGCCGCAGATTCAAGTTGCTCCTATGTTGCAGGAAACACAGGTTTAGACGGATTAATCATTGAGTAATCCTAACATTTTCTTCACTTCTGCTAAAGGCATAGAAGGCTGATTTGCATCTTCCTCTTTAGCGGCCCTCAAATAGATCAAATCTAGGTCAGCAATTAATTCTTGGAGTGCTTCAAATTCTTCATAAGGTATCACTGCAAATTCTTTTTTGCCGTTTTTGGTGATAAACTCAGGATGTAATGGAATCATAGATATTTCCTCCTGGCGTTGAAATGTAAACATTTTTTATATGTTTGATGACTTGAGTCCTCTGATTTTAGGCGGACTAAAGTCCTCACTACAAACCTATCTGATTAATTAATCATTGCTCGACTTTATTGCCGATCGCCTGAAATTGCACCATAAGCTGAAAAACAGGGCGGAAATACCTATCTCCACATACGGGAACACCGATCCGCCCCTCGTCCGTAACTCCGTACAATGACGATTATACGGGCAATTAAGCAATTGCCTCTAAAGTATAGATCGCTTTGAATTCAGGGAATCAAAATTTATGCAACCGAATAATCCAAACCAATTTACAGAAAAAGCCTGGGAAGCCCTCGCGCGCACCCCAGAAGTTGTCAAAGCAGCCCAGCAGCAGCAGTTAGAAAGCGAACATTTGATGAAAGCGTTGCTGGAACAAGAATCGGGACTTGCTAGCAGTTTATTTAATAAAGCTGGAGTGACGATCGCCAAATTGCGCGATCGCACTGATGAGTTTATCAACCGCCAGCCGAAAATCACTGGCGCTGGCGGCAACGTTTATCTCGGCCGTTCTCTGGATACCCTGCTAGACAGGGCTGAAGCTTATCGTAAAGAGTACGGCGATGAATTTATCTCGATCGAGCATTTGATTCTAGGTTACGTTAAGGACGATCGCTTAGGCAAAAATCTACTGCAAGAATTTAAACTAGATGAAGCCAAACTCAAAGAAATAATTACCCAAGTCCGGGGGAACCACAAAGTGACAGACCAAAATCCAGAAGGCAAATACGAAGCGCTGGAAAAATATGGCCGAGATTTGACAGAAGCAGCGCGTCAAGGCAAACTCGATCCAGTCATCGGACGAGATGACGAAATCCGTCGCACAATTCAAATATTGAGCCGTCGCACCAAGAACAACCCCGTATTAATCGGGGAACCGGGAGTTGGTAAAACTGCGATCGCCGAAGGACTCGCCCAACGAATTATCACCGGAGATGTGCCGCAATCTCTCAAAGACCGACAATTAATCAGCTTAGATATGGGTGCATTAATTGCAGGTGCAAAATTCCGGGGAGAATTTGAGGAACGTTTGAAAGCGGTGCTCAAAGAAGTGATGGATAGTAACGGCAAAGTCATCTTATTTATTGATGAAATTCACACCGTTGTCGGTGCGGGTGCAACTCAAGGCTCGATGGATGCCGGCAACTTGCTAAAACCGATGTTAGCGAGGGGAGAATTGCGCTGTATTGGTGCTACAACTCTCGATGAATATCGCAAGTATCTGGAAAAAGATGCGGCATTAGAACGCCGTTTTCAACAAGTTTATGTCGATCAACCGACAGTTGAAGATACTATCTCAATTCTGCGAGGTTTGAAGGAACGGTACGAAGTTCATCACGGTGTTAAAATTTCTGACAATGCGTTAGTGGCGGCCGCTACTTTGTCAACTCGATATATTAGCGATCGCTTCCTCCCTGATAAAGCCATTGATTTAATGGACGAAGCGGCGGCTAAACTCAAAATGGAAATTACTTCCAAGCCGGAAGAACTAGACGAAATCGATCGCAAGGTTTTGCAGCTAGAAATGGAAAGATTGTCGCTGCAAAAAGAAAGCAATGCTGCATCGATCGACCGTTTAGAAAGACTAGAAAAAGACTTGGCAAACCTCAAGGAAAGTCAAAGCGGTTTGAATGCGCAATGGCAATCCGAAAAAGGTGTGATCGACAGCATTCAAAAAGTCAAAGAACAGATAGATAAGACTAACATTGAAATTCAACAAGCAGAACTAAAATACGATCTCAACCGCGCTGCTGAGTTGAAATACGGCACATTAACCGAGTTGCACAAACAACTGGAAGAAGCGGAAGCTAAACTGACAGCAAGTCAAATTACAGGTAAAACTCTGTTACGAGAAGAAGTCACCGAATCTGATATTGCTGAGATTATTTCTAAGTGGACGGGAATTCCGATTAGCAAGTTAGTTGAATCGGAAATGCAGAAACTTTTGCACTTGGAAGATGAACTACACAAGCGGGTAATTGGACAGGATGAAGCGGTGACGGCGGTTGCAGATGCAATTCAGCGATCGCGCGCAGGTTTAGCTGACCCAAACCGTCCGGTTGCGAGTTTTATCTTCCTCGGCCCGACGGGTGTTGGCAAAACGGAATTAGCCAAAGCATTAGCGTCTTATCTGTTCGACACAGAAGAGGCAATCGTGCGAATTGATATGTCGGAATATATGGAAAAACACGCAGTTTCGCGGTTGATTGGTGCGCCTCCGGGATACGTCGGCTACGATGAAGGTGGACAATTAACTGAGGCTGTGCGTCGCCGTCCTTACTCGGTGATTCTATTCGATGAAATCGAGAAAGCGCACCCGGATGTCTTCAATATTATGCTGCAAATTCTCGATGATGGCCGCGTTACTGATGCTCAAGGTCATACAGTAGACTTTAAGAATTCTGTGATTATTATGACATCAAATGTCGGCTCTCAATACATTTTAGATGTGGCGGGAGATGAGGAACAAATGCGGAGTCGGGTGATGGAGTCGATGCGGGCTACTTTCCGCCCGGAATTCTTGAACCGGATTGATGAGATGATTATTTTCCACAGTTTGACTAAGCCGGAATTGCGGCAGATTGTGCTGTTGCAAGTTAAGCGCTTGGAAAAACGGTTGGCCGATCGCAAAATGTCTCTGAAATTGTCGGAATTGGCGATCGACTTTTTAGCAGAAATAGGATTTGACCCGGTATATGGTGCGCGGCCTTTGAAACGGGGAATTCAACGGGAGTTGGAAACGCAAATGGCGAAGGGTATTTTGCGGGGAGATTTTGTGGATGGGGATACAATTTTTGTGGATATCGAGAATGAAAGATTGGCGTTTAAAAGGCTGCCGGCTGGGCTGGTAACTGCTAAATAACATTCCTAAGCTGTTCTGCAATTTAAATGCAGAACAGCTTAGGAATGAGAATTCAATAACTTACAATTTGATGATTATTGTGGGATGGGGGGGGCCCCCCCGGGGTTTTGTGCGGGGGGGGCGCCCCCCCCCCCAAATGTTTTTAATTTTTTAATTTTTGAGTTTAAATTTTTA
>JAJAYT010000550.1 GCA_026786085.1 Microcoleus sp. CAN_BIN18
GCTAAGAATATCCTAAGTCGGGGATTAAGTACGGTAGGGCATACCGGAACTTGGGGTAACAATACCTTGAACGCTTGTGGAGAATTGACCGCTACCGATGTTGAAGTAATTCTGCATCGGCAAGTCGATTCTATGAAACAAGAATCTCAGCGGCTTTAGCCCGCTTGAGTGTCAATCTCTCCGGTTTTGCTGCTTTCGATCCCCGCGTCATTTATGTTGATGTTGTCAAATCGCCGGCATTGCTGGAGATGCAGCAAGATTTGATGAGTTATGCTGAGACAAATTTGGGAATTGTCGATCGACTTTCTCAGACTCGCCCATTTGTAGCGCATATGACTGTGGCGTTTAGCGATTTAACTCAGGAGAATTTTCAGACGGCTTGGTTAGAATTCAAAGATCGATCGCTCCACTTTCAGTTTACAGCTTCAACATTAACTTTGCTACTTCACGACGGCAGTCGGTGGAACATCAGCAAGCACTTCCCACTTTCAACCTAACTCTATGCCATTTCTTGTCGGGTGCATCCGGTGTTTTGCAAATATATTCGTAGGGGCTCTCGCATTCCGGCAGACAATTTATTAGCGATAGCCAGAGATTTACTGCCGGAATGCGAGAGCCATTACACTCATTGAGACGTACCCCGAAATATTTTCGTAAAAACCCGATTTTCGATCCCCGATAAGTAAGTCCTAAACTAATAATTAATATCAAATCCGCTCTTCGGAATAGTAAATTTGAGTTAACTGTTAACCGTCAACCGTTAACCAAAGCACAGGGGATTTAAGCCCCCACCTTTAGGTGAATTGTTTTTAGGCTGGGGCTTAAATTCCCTGCCTAAAAACTTCGCACTCAACTGTCAACTGTCAACTGTCAACTGTTAAGTTTGACATTTGACAAAGCATCAAGCCGAACCACTGATTTGGATCTGTCCAAACTTGTACAGGCTTTAAACCGCGCTGCGAAAGTTCTTTCTCTACAGTATTCAGATTAAACTTACGCGAAATTTCGCTGCGGATAGTTTCTCCTGCTGCAAATTCAACCGTTAAATTGAGAGCTTGCAACTGAACTGTTTGAGCTTTTTTGCTTTTCAAGTGCATTTCAATTTGACATTTATCTAGATTGTAAAAAGCCCAATGCTCGAACTGTGCTAAATCAAAATTTCCCTCATACCTCCGATTTAAATGCCTGAGCATATTCAAGTTAAATGCCGCCGTTACTCCTTGACTATCGTCGTAGGCCGGCTCTAAAATTTCCCGAGATTTGTCCAAGTCAATTCCTAGTAAAAAATACTCTCCCGGCTGCAATGCAGCGACTATTTGCGAGAAGAATAAGTCACATTCTTGAGCGTTGAGATTGCCGAGGGTACTGCCTAGAAAGCAAATCATTCGGGTTGGCAACGGCGACGGTGAAATTTTCGCTAAGGCTAGTTCATAAGTGCTGACAAGTCCGTGAATCTGGAGCGATGGATAATCTGCTAACAGTTGACAAGCGCTGCTTTCTAGGATTGTGGGGCTGATGTCGATCGGCAAATAGTGCAGCGGATATTCCAGTTTGCTGTAAGCATCGAGGAGAATCCGAGTTTTTGTGGAACTACCGCTACCTAGTTCGACGATTTCGCAGGGGCCCGTCACATGGGCGATCGCCCGCGCGCATCCCTGCAAAATCGCCGTCTCAGTGCGCGTTAAGTAGTATTCCGGCAACTGACAAATCAACTCAAACAGGTTCGAGCCGCGATCGTCGTAGAAATACTTGGGAGGCAGGGATTTGGGGTTTTGAGTCAACCCGCTAACTGCATCGCTGCCAGCATTCATTTCTGCGGGTGTCAGCGCCTCAGCGCTCACCAGGTGCTCTAAGTGCAGGCGATTTTCCTTGATTGAGGCTGGGTTTGTCGTCTCGGACGGTCTTGGGAATTTCATAGACTAAAATTAGGATGCACAAATGGGTATAGCACACAGTCGCGTTGCCAAATATCACGCTCAAGCCAGATTTTTTTTATGCCGATCTCTATTCTGTATTCTCTCACCGTCGGGGCGATCGCCTCCATAATTAAAAATTTAAAAAATATCAACAAAAATTATTAATTCATTCACAATACTTTTTTAAGCTAATATTTTTACCTGGTAAAAATTTTGGCATTTAGCAAATAAATCTTGTCTAAGATTTCGTCTAAATCAATTTATAGTCTCTCCCTAAAATAACTATTGAAAGTTCGTCGTGAGGACTTTAGTCCGCATAAAATTAGAGGACTAAAGTCCTCACTACGAACCTATATGATTGTAGTTATAGCGCAGCGAAAACCAGCGATAATTTGCCGCACGCCCGGATAGTACCAATTCCGAAAACTCGATCGCAGTGCTTGGGGAAAAGTCGCCCAACTCCCGCCTTTCAAAACCCGGTGTTCTCCATCAAAATAAACTTCCGAGTATCCCCTGTAAGGATAACTTTCAAATCCCGGATAGGCGTCAAAGGTTGAAGCAGTCCACTCCCAAACATTGCCCAACATATCACAACAGCCGATCGCACTTGCTCCTTTCGGAAAGCTATCAACTGGCGAGGTATTTGTAATGTTATTGCTGTGATTGCACAGGCTGGCATTTGGCTGTGAATCTCCCCAAGGGTAGATGCGGTATGTTTGATTTTTGGCGTCCCAACTTGCAGCTTTTTCCCATTCGGCTTCCGATGGCAAACGCTTGCCGATAAAGTTGCAGTAAGCTTCGGCTTCGTACCAACTGACACCACAAACTGGATGGTTGTTGAAAGCTGGGTTTTCTGACCAGTAAAGCGGGCGATCGACTAAATGAACTTTTTGCCATTCCCAGCCCTCAGCAGACCACCAATGGGGGTTTTGATAGCCGCCGGATGTCATGAAAGTTTGGTATTGACTGCAAGTGACTGGATAGCGATCGATCGAGTATGCTTCTAAATAACACAGGTGGCGCGATCGTTCATTATCCAAAGCCTCAGCAGCATCGCTTCCGATGTAAAATTCCCCGCCCGGAATTTCAATTTCTGAATTGGGCATCGGGCATGGGGCATCTGGAATTGGGCATTGGGAATTGGGAATTAATATTGCTTCTTCCTTCTTCCTTCTTCCTTCTTCCTTCTTCCTTCTTCCTTCTTCCTTTGGAATTGGGGATTGGAAATTGGGAATTAATATTGCTTCTTCCTTCTTCCTTCTTCCTTCTTCCTTCTTCCTTCTTCCTTCTTCCTTCTGCTGCATTTGCAACACGAAAGCAACTGTTTCGCAGTGCTGACTTTCGTGCTGAATTAGAAACCGCCAGAGACGTTCTTGATGTGCGATCGGCGCTACTTCCAAATAATCTAACACCTTTTTTCTGACCGCATCCAGATATAATTCAACTTCTGGAAAAGTTGGCAAAAAAACCCGTTGTTTTTTCGGTAAAATATCAGCAGCAAATAGTTGGTGATACTCAGGAAAGACGGGATTCCAACCTGCACACCGCTGCAACAGCCACAAATCCTCAGTATAAGCAATGTGACCTAAGTGCCAGCCCACGGGACTAAAATCTGGATGAGCTTGGCGGCAAAAAGTATCAGGATCGATGTCTGCAAATAGTTGGAAAGTGCCACGGCGACACTGCTGCAAATCGCGATAAATTGCCTCTCTACAAGATTGAATAGATTTCGATATCACCGTCTTCTCCCGTACTGATAATGCTTTGGGCTGGACACTCGTGCCAATTGCCGACAAATAAAGGCTCAGAAGCAATGATGACAGAATTTGGGAAAGTTGGATCGTCCCGCAGCCAATAAAGGGAGGGAGGGACTTTTTGGGAAGCAAAGCGAGAGGCAACGAGCTGGTGTCCGTCGCTGATAATGATATTAGCTGAAAATTCTACTTGGTGAAAGTTTGCTAGCTCTGCTAAAGTTTTCAGCGAGTTTTGCAAAGCAGCTTCTAGAGTCAGATTCGCGGCTGTTAATTCATTGACAAATAAGCCGAAGATATGCTCTGAATCTGTAGTACCGTTAATTGACTGATAAATGGTGTCGTTGAGTCGATCGCGAATTGGTCTGTAAAGAGTTTGCCGAAAATTCTGCACAAAGCCGTTGTGTACGAACAGCAGGCGATCGTTCCCAAAGGGCTGACAGTTGCTCAAATCTACAGGTTGTCCCACAGTTGCACTGCGAACATAGGCTAGAGCGCATCCCGATTCAATGTATCGACTAATACTCGGAAGGTTGATATCGCTCCAAATTGGCTGTGTGTTTTTATAGGTAAACGGGTCAGTATCCAGGTGCGAGTGATACCAACCAATGCCAAAACCGTCAGCATTGAGCAGGCCAGAAGTCATTTCGCGGGGTTGGTAACTCTGCACAATTAAGGAATGTTCGGGCTTGTACAGCAGAGAATCAAGTAAAATCGGCCCGCCGAGATAGCCAAGCAAACGGCACATAAAATTAACGTTACAGTTAAAGCATAACCCTAACAGCATAAGGAGAATTTTGAATGTTCCTCGACGAACTCATCCCGGTGGTCAAAGAATTGTTCCAACAGCCGATCGCCTTTGCGGGCGGATTTTTTTCTGGTCTGCTTAAACTCAACCTTCACGAAGATCCCGTTAAAAGCTGGATCGACGACCAAGCTGGTTCGACTTCCTACACTGCACCCCCAGCCGAAGATACCAACGGTAAAAGCACGGGGCCTCAGTCAATCTCGATCGACTAAGCAAAAGCGGATATTGCTGATGGGACGATGATACAGAGGACACTCAAGATGCGGTGTCCTTACGCCAGATTAATCGTAGGGACACGGCACGTGCAGTGTCCTGATTTCGGGTAATATTAATTCCGATGCAACGGGAATTGATCTGATTTCCGGCAGATCCCCGACTTCTGAATCAAATTAAAAAGCGTCAAAATCAGATTAGTAACAAACAAGTCGGGATCTGATTGATATTTTCATACTTCAGTTGAGCAACGCCAATGTTTGTAATGAGGACTTTAGTCCTCATAAATCGGAGGACTAAAGTCCGAACGATCAAACATTTTCGCTCAGAATAAACCGGGTTGATGAGTGTCAGTTTTAAAAAGAATAAATTCGTCCCTTTTCATCAATATAAACTGACCTATCTTGCCTGCGGCCATCTGATGTGGTGATGCGAATCGTCACAGTGTTGTTCTGAGAGTCAACGTTATAATCGTATTTCAAAGTTGTGGTTCCTCCTGCGACATTAATCGGAATATTCGCAATGTCTCCCGTACGGTTGCTAATGCGAACCACGATGCTTTTGCTAGCTCCGACTGGCAAGGATGACAAGCCAACACTTGATTGACCGTATTCTAGCTTTAATCCCGTTTCATTTAACAGTTTGAGGGTGATATTGCGAGTATTATCAACCTGCGCTTGAGGTTGCCAAAATCCTGATTTTACGCCGCCGTCAGTTGCAGGTTGTGATAATGCTGGATGGGGATTCATACAGCCGAGGGCGACAAGTATTGCTGCGGTTGCAAGAATTTTTGATTGCATTTTTTGTACCTCCAGGTCAAGTATTGGTGATATTTCTATCCTAGCTTGAAAATCGGATGTTAGCTGAAAGAAGAGGGAAGTTCGGCAACGGATGTTGTAACGGATTTAGCGGATAAAGGGAAGAGGGAATAAAAGCAATAAAAGCAAGGGTTTCAGAAATTAAGAATTTCCTAACAGTCAGGGCGGTTGCCATATCTAAGCTGTCGCGCATTTAAATTACATATTCGGTACGGGCTAGAAGCCCATACCACAAGAGTTTGATTGATTTTTCACACACAATTTAAATGTAGAACAGCTTACTCCAAAACCAGGGCTATTTGATTCTCAGGAAAATCAGGATTTTGTAGGGGTCGTGCCCCCGTGCCCACCCTCCTCCATCCAGGAGGGCAACCACGAGGCCAAGAGCCCCTACGAAGAATGAAATAGCTCTGACTCCCAAACTGGGTTTGTGTAGGTAATCGTCTTGGATGCACTGGTGTCTAGAAACTCGGTTTTTGAGCGGTTAGCTGCTTGCCAAAGCTATGATTTAGAGTAGAAACCGGGTTTTTGAGGTAAAGTGCGTCCGAGAGTGTTTAATTGTTAATTATCGATCGAGCTGCTTGCATGAGCAGGCGCTGTTCGGCGCGGGCGATCGCCCTGCAAGTCTGTTCTACAGCATCAACATTGACTGAAATAGACGAAATCCCCCAGCGCACCAACGATTCAACTATCTCGGGATACAATGCAGTCGCGTCGCCACAGATCGAGCAAGGAATGCCGGCAGCTTGCGCCTGTCGGATTAATTGTTCGATCGCCCTCATCACTGCTCGATCGCGCCCATAGAAACCACTTGCTACCTGTTCGGAGTTGCGGTGAATGCCTAACAGAAATTGAGTTAAGTCGTTGGTACCAATGGAAATTCCTTGAACTCCTGCTTTTACATAATCTGGCAATAAAAATAACACCGAAGGAACTTCCGCCATGATCCACAGTTGAAACTGGGCAGGTCGATTTTTCCAAATTGTTTCTAAGCGCTGCTGGCAGTAGACAAACTCCTCAACAGAACGCACAAAAGGTAAGATTAAATTAATATTTTTATAGCCTGATTCACAGACTTTTTTAAGTACAGATAGTTCCCAATCAAATAACTCCGGTTCAAAGGTATAACTGAAACTGCCGTCGGTTCCTGATTCCCGTAAATCGAGAGATCGATAAAATATCGGCTGTGGCGAAACGGCCGCAGCAAATAAAGTAAGACAATCCGCCATGCGATCGACAAATTCCGATCGACGGCCCTCTTGCAGCAATACTTTGGGGTTTTGACAGTCCAAGGCTTCCAATGCCATTAATTCCGATCGCAGTAATCCAATGCCGTCTATGGGCAGATTTTTGAGGCGGTTGATCGAACTTGTTTGGCTGACATTCACTAACAGTTGAGTAGCCGTTGGTGCAACAGATTCGGCAGGCTGGGCCCGTCGAGATGTAGACTCGGAATTGGACGATCGATCTGAGCTAGAAAGTTGATAGTTGGCTATTGACATTTTGGCGGCTGTACTTTGTATATCTGCATTTGTTGCTGTGTCTCGAAGCTGGTTGCTATCTGGTTTCTCGATCGCATCCTGTTGCGCGGTGGCAAAAACTTCTCCGCTATCACCGTCTACCAACACCCAATCGCCTGTCTCGATCGCCCTCGTGGCCCCAGCAACTCCCACAACGGCAGGAATCCCCAATTCTCTCGCTAAAATAGCGCCATGCCCTGTCATGCCTCCTTGTTCCACAACCACCCCAGCAGCAACTTTCAGCCAAGGCAGCCAATTCGGCTCGATCGTGCGGGCTACCAAAATGCCTCCGGCTAAGAATTCGGCGTTTTCTGGGTGGGAATTTGTCATAACTTGGGCTATTGCTTCGGCTTTTCCTGATGCGGCAGCCAAGCCTCTGAGGATCGCAGGAATTCTGGCAGGGGCGATCGACTTGGACTCGATCAACGAGACTTTTCCCCCTTTCACCAGACGAACTTGAGTAAAATAAAACTGTGGTTCCTCGCTGTTTGCTGTTTGGTCGATCGTCCACTTCAAAATTAAATCCGAGTCAAATTCTGCCCTCACATTTTTAGTCAATTCAATGATTTTTTGCAGTTGCGATTGCTCTAAAACATATTCAGTTTGTGCTGTCTCTCCCAGCGCCAAAATTTCCACACAACTATTAGCAAAATCAGGAAGTAGAAATGCAGAATCGGGAATTGCCGAAGCAGTCCAATTGCTAGTCTGCGGTTTTTCTTTCGGTTCTTCGTCGCCTATTTTGAGATTGTATGCTAACGTTTTGTAACCGAGCTTTTGGAATTTTATCGCCCCTGTTTCCGGCTGCACTTGATAGTAATCAGGGATGTTTTCTCCCCTAGTGAGGGACATTCCCAAACCGCAGGTAGCTTGGATTTCCCACGCTGCACCTGCGTTAGTTTTTACCTCGCCTGCGGCGATCGCACTGGCGATCGGCTGTACCAAAACTGCGGGATTGATTCGCTGCACCTTCAGCCCGCACCGCTGCCAGTAAAATAGACTTCGAGCTCTAAATAGTTCTGCCCAAGCTAGTTTGAGTCCGGCTTCAATGGCTTCTGGCTCTGCACGTACTGCGTGAGATTCCAGGATTCCGGTTGTTTTCGGGTTCCAGGAAGTCAGGGAAGGGCGAAAAATTAAGGCTTGAGAGTTGATGTTTGAGTTTGAGTTGAGTTGACAAACAGCAGACTCTAGGCTCAACAGCAGTGAATCTGGTAGTTTAGTGCAGAGGATTTGGTGGCGGATGCTACGGGCGATCGATTGCAGTTGTCTGGGTTCATCGACATTCAAGTGGAGGGAAGAGTGCGGCCAGTCAGCAAATAGGGGTTCTAGCCAGTCGATCGACTCTAAAAACTGCCAAAATGTTTTAGCAGGCACGACAAAACCCGGTACAACGGGATGATTTTTCTGGAGTAAGCAGCTCAAATAAAATGCTTTTTCTCCTACTGCATCTCGGTCTGAATATTGAATTTTGTCGAGCCAGTAGAAGTTTGTCACGCTGCGATCCTGTGCTTGGAAACTGATTTAATTTTGATAGTTTTTCCATTAATCACTTACCACAATTTTAGGATGAACAAGCCACAATGGACGGGATTAGTCAAATCTTTTCTGAATCTATTTCTTAAGTCTAGCTGTCCTCTTTGTCAGCGATCGACCGCCGGAGAGTTTTGTCCGTACTGTAGCAAGCAACTTCAGCGATGTCAGTTAGCCAATCCCGATCGATTTTGGGATTCAGAGCAGCGTGTTTTTGTGTGGGGCGAGTACGGCGGGACTCTCAAAAGGGCGATCGCAGCTTTGAAATATGACGGGAATACCCAATTAGCCAAACCTCTCGGCGGCTGGCTGGCCCAAGCTTGGCTGAGTTTTCCCGAATTAGCTATTGACAATCTAACAGTTGTACCGATTCCCATGCACAAAGAAAAGGTCAAGGAACGGGGTTTTAACCAGGCGGAACTATTGGCTGAAAGTTTTTGCGAGTTGACTGGTTTGCCTTTACAGCGGCACGGTTTGGAGCGCGTGAAAAATACTCAAGCTTTATTCGCTCTGACGCGACAGCAGCGCCAAGCCGAAATGGAAAATGCTTTAAGTTTGGGAAAAGACTTTCAGCGTCGGCTCCCGCGCGATCGAGTGCTGTTAGTAGACGATATTTATACTAGCGGTACTACGGTTAAATCGGCAATTAAAATATTGCAAGAGTCGGGAATTTCGGTTTATGGAACTGTGGCACTGGCAACTCCGAATAAGATCGATTTTCCTTCATTGAGGCTTCTAGACTAGGCTTAGCATTCACCCCAGACAAATCTGGCAGTGCGCACCTTACAGATAGAGTTTCAGGTACGAAATAATATCAATTTCAGTTAACAGTTAACAGTTAACAGTTAACTCGAATTTATTAAGCTGTCGCGCATTTAAATTGTATATTCAGGGCGGGCCACCTTGAGCCCACGCCACTCATTGTTTGATTGTTTTCTGATATACAATTTAAATGCAGAACAGCTTATTCCGATGAAGAGCAAATTTGATAAGCTGTTGTGCATTTAAACTGTAAGTAGGTGATTGCGAAAAAACAATAGTATTTTGTAGGGGCGGGTTTAGCTAAGAATCTATGATACCAGC
>JAJAYT010000551.1 GCA_026786085.1 Microcoleus sp. CAN_BIN18
CGTCCCGCCCGGCATTTTTTGACGGGCGGGTCGCCCATTCCACAATAATAATTAAAATTTTAAGTTATTTTATTAGCGATAATAAGAATCTTTTGCAGCCTCAATCAAGGTAACAGCAATACCTCGTTTTACCAACAGCAAAGCCAGCGTCGCACCACTTGACCCCGCTCCCACAATTACAACTTGCGTTATTACCACTTTCGATTATTTGTTACGGATATTGAAATTTTAACGGAGGTATCTAAGCAGGAGAAATCGTGTATCCCAGCTATTTCTGGAGTGACTGCTGAAAAGTCTTAATCGCATCAACATGATTCACCATATTGATGCAACGCAACAACAAATTCAAATCGATTCCTGTCACTTCCTCACTATCAGAAATCTTTTCATATTCAAGTGTAGTTCCCTCTCCCCGGAGGTGATAAACCTCTAACAATCCATCTTCCCAGAACCACACTTCCTTTATCTTCAGCCGCTTGTATGCCTCCAGTTGGTTGATGCCACCACTGGAAAACACGACCTCGATCGCCAAATCGGGTAGCATACGACCAGGGGCAAGTTTATAAGATTCATCCGCCTCTCGCTTAACGGCTACCCCTTCACTTTCTAGCGTCATTGAGCCAGTTGGAGTAAAGTCAAACCCCGCCATCAGCAGGTACAGTTCCACCAATGCGGCAATTCTCTTCTTAACGGTTTCGTGGGGTTCTCCAGGCATTAGTTTAATCTCCAAAATTCCATCCAGGAAAGAAAGTCGATATCCTGGACGGTCTAACAATTGCTCAACTGCTTTGAACTCTCTCCAAGTGAGTCCTTCAAACAGTAGGGGTGATTCTTTTTTGGGTGGTGCGATGGTTGCTGCGATCATTTGAATCTCCAGTTTTTTTCCAGAGTAGAAAAGATTGGGTTTGGAGGAAAATTTGGGGGTTTATCTCATTTTTGGAAGCAAAGCCAAAGCATTCCGGCAGACAATTTATTACTAAAAACCAGACATTTACTGCCGGAATACTTCGCCCCTACGAAAATATTTGCCAAAATGAGATGCACCCACAACTTGTTTATTATAGCGGTTATCAAGAAAGTGAGATATGCCCCAATACGGTTTACTTAAGGCTTTTTGACTAATTTCTTAAGTCAACCATATTGCGGTAGGGGCGGCTTGGGCTCAGAATTTATGAAATAATCGACTGTATCAAGGCAAAACCCGCCCTATAGTAGTAAACCGTATTGAGATATGCCCTATGCCCGATAGCACCTCATCATAACTTTTAAAGCTGTCAATCCAATTGTTCTAAATTGTCATAAATTGAGCGCCGATTCGCTAGAAATGAAAATAATTCGTCCCCAATTCTTTGAATGAGTTATTTTCGCTCCTAATCTTTTCCCGTAACACCCTAACATAGAGCTACCCTAAATTAGGTTGATATTTCTGAAAGAACGAGCTTGCCAATTGTTTTCCCAGATTCCAGCAAAGCGTGTGCTTTCGCCAAGTTGATGGTATTGAGTGCTCCCAGATTTTGAGTCACCGTCGTTTTCAAAATTCCTCGATCAACCAAATCTGCAACTTGATTCAATAATTCGTGTTGAGACTGGATATCATCTGTCTCATACATCGACTTAGTAAACATGAATTCCCAAGCAAAAGTAACGCTCTTACTCTTGATTAAGTTCATATCGAGAGGGTGTTCCGCTTCCACGATCGAACAAATTTTTCCCTGTGGTTTAATGACATCTGCCATGTCTTTGAAATGCCGCTCTGTATCGTTGAAACACAAAATATAATCAACTTCCTTTACCGCAATCTTTTCCAGGGATGATGCAAATGGTTCGTGATAATCTATGCAATAATTACTTCCCATTTTGCAACACCAATCAATCGATTCTTTTCTAGATGCAGTAGCAATAACTTGCAGCCGGGCCACCTGTGCAGCCAGTTGAATCGCAATGGAACCAACACCTCCTGCCCCACCAATAATTAGCACTTTACTTGCTTGATTTTTTGGTGTTTGCTGCGGTTCAATTCCCAACCGTTCAAACAAAGCTTCCCAGGCGGTGATTGTTGTCAAAGGAAGTGCAGCCGCTTCAGAAAACGAGAGAGTTGTAGGTTTTTTGCCCACAATCCGTTCATCAACTAACTGATATTCGCTGTTGCTTCCGGGACGAGTGATACTACCTGCATAATAGACTTCATCACCTGGTTTGAACAGAGATACTCGATCGCCTACTTGTTCCACAATTCCCGCCGCATCCCAGCCCAGAATGCGCGGTGTTACTCGCTTTTCTTTGACAGACTGTCTGATTTTATAATCTACTGGATTGACAGAAACTGCTTTGACTTTGACCAGCAAATCTCTGTGGCTAGGTTGAGGTTTTTCGAGGTCAATCTCAGCGAAACAGTCTGGATCGCTTGCAGGTAGATATTGATAAACGCCGATCGCCTTCATAGAAAAAATCCACTATTATTGTTGGTTACGGATGAATTTAACACAGCATCGACGACTAATTTTTAAGATATTTTCAAACATCCTCCACTGTAAGTCCGATTTCCTGCCCGTAGGACAGTTCCAGCGTATGACCGTCTGGATCTCGCAAGAAAGCCCAGTAGCCGATCGGATATCCAGCATCTTTTGGTTCCTCAAGTAGCACACCTTCTTGACGTGCCTTGTTGCAGAGCTCGTCCATATATTCGCGACTTTTGCAGCCAACCCCCAGGTGTGCGACTGGAGACAAAACAGGATGTACAGAGTCAGTTTGAATGAGTACAATTACAAAGGACGAGTGCGATCGGATTGCTGCATCGATGCGGCGGTGAACTACTTGCATGACACGCATATTTGGAGTATAATTCGATAGTGCGATCGACATCTGAAACGGGCAGTGCGATGTGTGTGAGTCCAATATCAATATTTTGGGATTTCCTCCATGTTTAAACTTCAAACTTTACAAAATGACTTCATAATGTTCCACTATCGGAAATGGATCATAAAAGTGATGCAATAAGGAACGCCACGTTTGGTAATCGGGCGATTCTCGAAATCCCACAGTATGGTCTTCCAAACTCTCCCACCGCACCAAAAGAATATAGCGATTCATGGTTTCTATACAGCGTTGCAGCTCGTGCGAGATATACCCCGGGATAGAAGAGATAATAGCTGAAGCTGTTTTGAAAGCAATTTCAAATTCAGCAGCCATATTAGGTTTAACATCAAGAATTGCAACTTCTAATATCATAGTCTTAAGGTGAATTGTGCCTAAATTTTTCCTGAATAGCAGCATTTTCTATCTGATTCCGAAATAGATCGAGCATTCCGATAACTTCTCTATGTAACTCTAGATATTCATCCCTATCAAACACCGAATAATTACCGTGGGCAATTTCGTTCCTTGTCTTTAAAAGCTTGGTGTCAATCAAGACCGATTTAGTAGAGTAGATTGAAAAATCAATTCCCAGAATATAAGTTATTTCTTTTAAGATTTCCGAAGATAGATTTGATGCAGTAGATATTGTATCTTTAGGTAGGATACATCTTTGATTCAATTCGGAAATAAAGAAGTCACAAACAGGTATATACAATGATGGCTTATTTGTCTCTTTTGCCTCCTTAAGTTTTTCTTTCATGGCCAAAGCTAAAAAGTTACTAGAAAGCTCCTGATACGTAAGCTTTTTTGAGATAACATATTCTAGATAAGAGTTTGCTGCTAATTTGACAAAACCTTCCCAATGGGAATAAAGAATACATACTCCACTCCGAACTAATGCTTTATGTCTTTGGTCAGAGACATTTTTCGATTCTATTAAAGATTTCATTTCTGAAAGTTCTTTCTTTCGCCAAGCAAGATCCGTTGCCAATCTATCACTTAATTGTTCCGCTGTTCGGATGCTCATAAAGGTGAAAATACCTTTCTACCAAGCGGAATCAGATAGGGTAAGCGTCTTGCTGCATTCATTCCAGCTCCCGACCATTGTTTATAAATTGGATTTGACCAAATACTTTTGATACGATTAGGTATTTGGTCTGTTGGAATTTGATTTTGATAGTTGTATCCAATTCCTAGTGCTACAACCTCATATACAGATAATAAAAACCCTCCCAGGAATTTGTTATTGTCCGATTTGTATCGCTTGAAGCTATCATCTCCCATCGCTTCATTAAGCATATTGAAAGTCACATCGAATGCTCTCTCTATATGGCTGAAATCCAAATCTTTTTTCAGAGCCATTTCACGCATTCTAGCAGTTAGGAACTCGCTCACATCACCACCCAACTTTTTAAGACTTGCATCATCTTGGTCGAAGAGAAGAATAAAACGCAATACTAATTCCATATCATACTGTTCTTCATAGAGTCGATCGCTCAAAGCAATGCAGCTTTTAAATGACTCGCGATCGGCCAGTGAACGCATCAAATCATACAAATTTTTATTCAACATTAAAAGAATGCAATTTCTTACTTCTTGTGGTGTAGCAATTGACCCTCCTGTATTTAGTCGCTGAAATAGTTCATATTTAATCATTTTATCGCTTTCTTTTTCAACAATATTGACCGATATTTTGGCTCGCTTGATCAATAAACGCTGTGCCTGACTAAAAGAGTTATTTTTGTCGTCTGGGTCGTCCCATTTTTTACCTTTCAAGGAAGGCAAGTATGTAGTTTCTTGTAAAGCGAAAAAAGATGTTTCTTGCTCTTGATTGTCGGGCTTAAAAAGACCGACAAATTCATAGATGGTTGAGAGTCTCTGCAAACCATCGATCACATCCCAAATTCCATCATCTCTTTGACTGACAAAAATTGGTGGAATCGGTATACCTAAAAGAATTGATTCTATAAAAGTTGATTTTTGATAATCCGACCAACGAAAAAACCTTTGAAAATCTGGGTGAATATCGATTTCCTTACTCTCATAAAGACTGATCCACTCGCCAATAGACATTGAGTAGCTATCTGTCCGAATTTCTTGCCTTGTTTTGTCAATTTCTTCTTGTAGAGGCATGATTTAAGCAGTCCTAAGTATTATGTATAGCTCTTCTTGCAGAATGGCAATATTTAAAGATTATATCACTAGACGAACATCTGAAAAAACGATCGCCCAGAAATAGTCAACTTTGCTCTCAAGACAATGCGGAACCTGATGCGATCGAGCTAATCGAATACAAAAATCCATTGAACCGATCGGCTAAACAAATCGCTCTCTTAGTTTGTCACATCCGTGAAAGTGGCAATGCAGCGATCGCCCGTTAGCGTTCGCCTCGATTTAAAGCCCGCCCCTACGGGGGCTACGCCAACGAAGAGGATCGCCCACCCCAGCTTTAAGCCAACACCCAAATCTCGATCCCTCCCCCTTTTTGCAACTTTGTGGCAGGCTATGATTGACCGTTGGGAGCTTTTCAAAATCCAAATGCTGAATACACAAACAATAATTTCCAGCCTGCTGTTATTTATCCCGATTTCCATCGCCGGACACTTTCTCGGCTGGGAATCCTCCACAATCTTCATCACATCCGCCCTAGCCATCATCCCCCTAGCAGCCTGGATGGGGACAGCCACCGAAGAAATTGCCGTAGTCCTCGGCGCCAACTTGGGGGGTTTGCTAAACGCTACCTTCGGAAATGCCACGGAACTAATTATCGGCATCGTCGCCCTCAATGCCGGACTGATAGATATTGTCAAGGCCAGCATCACCGGTTCAATTATGAGCAACCTGCTGCTGGTGATGGGATTTGCGATGCTGCTGGGTGGCTTACGCTACAAAGAACAAGAATTTCAGCCAACAGTCGCCCGGTTGAACGCTTCAGCGATGAACTTAGCCGTGATTGCCATTTTGGTGCCGACAGCAGTTGAGTTCACCTCTACAGGCATTGCTCCAGAAACTATGCAGAACCTCTCTAGCGCTGTTGCTGTAGTTCTGATTGTCGTCTACGTGCTAACACTGCTGTTTTCGATGAAAACCCACAGTTATCTGTATGACGTAGGAGTGGCAGAAAATGAAATGCTCGAAGACTTAGCCGAAAATAACTTAGCACCAGACAGTCCCGACCACAAAGTAAATCTGCCACTCTGGATTGGGGTGCTGTTGACCTGTACTGTGATGGTGGCGATCGAGTCGGAACTCCTAGTTGGTACTCTAGAAGAAGCGACGGCGCGTTTGGGGCTGACATCCCTGTTTACCGGGGTGATTTTGGTGCCGATTATTGGTAATGCGGCCGAACACACGACTGCGGTGACGGTGGCGATGAAAAATAAAATGGATTTGTCGGTTTCTGTGGCGGTAGGTTCGAGTTTGCAAATTGCTTTGTTTGTTGCCCCGGTGTTAGTTTTGGCAGGTTATTTCCTGGGCAAACCGATGGACTTGAACTTCAACCCGTTTGAACTTGTAGCGGTTGCGGTGTCGGTGCTGATTGCTAATTCTATCAGTTCTGATGGCAAGTCTAACTGGCTCGAAGGTACTTTGCTATTGGCTGCTTATGCGGTTTTGGCGCTGGCGTTTTTCTTCCATCCGGTAATCGAGGGACTCGTTTAAAAGGCTAGAGAGGGAAGTTCGGCAACGGATTGTGTAGCGGATGTAACGGATAGAATTCCCGATTACCCATCAGTTCTGCCGTCATCGGGAAGAGGGAATCTCCCCCTCTCCCCATCTCCCCCTCTTCCCATCTTTCCCTCTCTTTTGTTTCTTCCTTCGAGAGTGGTCGTGGCGATCGTACAATGGAAAGCGGAAAACGAGCTAGAGTTCACTCCGCTTGACATGAGCGACGCCAAGGATTTAACTAGCGTGAGTGCTCATCAGTCTTGTACTAGGTGTGATACGATGTGTGATACGATCGTCGTAAGTTGAAAATTGAGTGTAACTAGACAACGTAAAAACTTAACTGGATTGTTGAGTACGTAGTCACACCAATAGGTGTTGCCGTCTAGGAGAACTCGCATTTGAACGAAAACCTCAATAGATCAAGACGATCGATCGAGTACGGTAGGGCATACCGGAATTTACGCTTGAGGAGAAGACACCTCTAAAGCGGCTGGAGTAATCCAGTCGCAAGCAAGTGACTTCGCCCAAGCAAGAATCTCTAGTCACCAAGAGTGCTGAGAGTGTCAAAATCAAACTTGATAGAGCAACCTCAATCAGGGTTATGTGGCTTCGTGAGTTATTGCCTCAATCCTAAATGCCCGAATCCCTCCGATCCAGCCAACTCTGGTAAATCCGCGTGTATCCACTGCGGATCTGAACTTTTGTTGCAAGGTAGATATCGGCTAGTCGCGCCTCTCGGAGGCGGCGGTTTCGGCAGAACATTTGAAGTGGACGACAAGGGCGCCCGAAGAGTGCTCAAAGTCCTTCTAAAAGAACATCCCAAAGCTGTAGAACTTTTTAAGCAAGAAGCCGACGTATTGGTCAGGCTGAGACATCCAGGTATTCCAAAGGTCGATCGCGACGGTTATTTTATATTTACGCCAGCTCACAGCACAGAGTCTTTTCACTGTCTTGTGATGGAGAAAATTGCTGGGGCAAATTTGCAAGACTGGCTGAAACATCGGGGTCGCCCGATCAGTCAAGAACAAGCTCTGAACTGGCTCAAGCAACTGTCGGAAATTTTAGACCAAGTTCATCGACTCAATTATTTTCATCGGGATATCAAGCCGCACAACATTATGTGCAAGCCGAACGGTCAGTTAGTGCTGATTGACTTCGGGACTGCTAGGGAAGTGTCGGCGACTTATTTCGCTAAGGTGGGCCAGGGCGCAAATGTGACTGGTATTGTTTCCCCTGGCTACACGCCGCCGGAACAAACTAATGGTAAGGCTGTACCACAGTCGGATTTTTTTGCTCTGGGGCGCACTTTTGTTTATTTGCTGACTGGGAAGCCACCGACGGCGTTTCCCGAGAACCCGCGCACGGGTAGATTGATGTGGCGCAAAGGAGCTCCTCAAGTTTCCGATCCCCTGGCTAATGTGATCGATTACCTGATGGCGCCTTTTCCCGGAAATCGACCTCAAAGTCCGCAGATGGTTTTGCAATGCTTGGAAGAAATTAATCTCGACGGCGCAGAAACTCAGTTACCGACTCAGTTACCGACGACTGGACAAACTAAAATTCGCGGAACTTCCGGGTCATCTGGGGCGACCAAGCAGACTTCGATCAACCGCCTCAGACCTCTCAATTCGAGCTTGAACAAGCCCAAGAAAGAGGTTTTTGATTGGAAAACAAATTTGTTGGCGGGTGCTGCTGCTTTGATGATGGGTATTGGCGCATCTCAAATTTATGGTTCGATGCGTTACGGGGTATTTCCGGCAAACCCGGTGTGGCTGCTTTCTAGTTTGCCTAGCAGTCAGTTTTTGCAAAGAAGTTTGGATAATGTCGGGGGTGTAAATGCGATCGCCCTGTCGCCAGATGGTCAAACTTTGGTCAGCGCCAGCTTTGGGACGATTAGAATTTGGAATGTGAGGACGGGAGCCTTGGTGCGGACTCTCAATCCGGTGCATTCTAAAAAATCGGTCAACACCCTAGCTGTGAGCCCGGATAGCTCGATTTTGGCCAGCGGTGGGAGTGACAATAATCTGATTTTGTGGGATTTGAAGACTGGGCGGCGGCTGCGGACAATTCAGGCTCACAAAGCCGCTGTCAACGCGATCGCCTTTAGCAGCGACGGTCAAAATCTGGCTAGCGGCAGCAATGACAGAACTATTCGCTTGTGGAATGTCACAACTGGTGCCAGGTTGCTGACTCTGACAGGGCACGCTGGAGGAGTAAATGCGATCGCTTTGAGCCGGGACGGTAAGACTCTCGCTAGCGGGGGCGAGGACAAGACTGTGCGTTTGTGGAATCTCAACACCGGAGAAATCAGAAGGATTATCACAGGTCACGGAGGTGCAGTTAATGCTGTGGCTTTTAGCCCGAACGGGCGAGTTGTGGCTAGTGCTAGCAGCGACAATACGATCCGTTTGTCGAACGTGCAAGACGGGAAGCGGACTCGCACTTTTAAAGGGCATTCGAGCTGGGTGAGGACGATCGCCTTTAGCCCGGACAGTCGCACTTTGATCAGCGGGGGCGGGGATATTATAGTTTGGGATTTGAAGACGGGAAAAGAAAGAATCACTCTTTCTGGTCACAGTCAGTTTGTGAATTCTGTTGCTGTTGCCAGAGATAGCAAGACTTTGGTGAGCGGCAGTCCCGATCGTACTATTAAGGTTTGGCGAATGCCTTAGTCAGTTGTCAGTTGACAGTTGTCAGTTGACAGTTGTCAGTTGACAGTTGACAACTGCATTACTTTTTTACGAACCGCGAAGACGCAGTACGCGAAGCGGTGCGTAAGCACTCTTGTCGCGAAGGACGACAAGAGAGAGAAGAGAGAGAAGAGAGACTGTATTACCAATTATCAATGACCAATTACCAATGACAAAATATTCACGAGGTTGTGCAATGGGATTTGATATTATTTGAAAATTCCCCGCCCGTTTTGGGCAAATTCATCAACAGTTTGCTGGGATAATTCGTGAACGGCCATTGCTTGCAATACATCTAAAGGCAATGTCAAATGATGCGCTCCAGCCAATAAAGTCTTCACCGCTTCTTCCGGCGACTTAATGCTAGCTGCCAAAATTTCAGTATTGCTTTGCTTCAAGACATTTGTCATATCCTGCACTAGAGCAAAGCCATTTCCGAGGAGTCTGGTGGCGCGATTCACGTAGGCGATCGCATATTTTGCCCCCGCTTCTGCTGACACAACGGCTTGCGATGCGCTGTAAATAGCCGTCACCGCACAAGGAATTTCTGGTGACAAGTGCGCTACTACTTGAAAACCAGTCGCCGTTGCTGGAACTTTCAAGACTGTTTGCTTTCCAATTAATCCAAAAGCCGCTTTTCCTTCTGCTACCATGCCATCAAAATCGGATGCCATTAGCTGATAATAAACTTCCCCAGGAATCAGTTGTGCCAGTTGTTTGAGCGTCACTTCAGGAGATAACTCGCTTTTTGCCAAAAGTGTAGGATTAGTCGTAATTCCCGCAATCCAACCGAACTTGCTCGCTGCTTTTGCTTCCGCTACAATTGCTGTATCAAGATAAATTGCCATCAGCTCTACACCTTTAATTTGTTGATAATTTCCAGACGCTTGTTTTTGGCTTGAGATAAATCGTCGTGCAAAATTAATTGTTAGAGTTTAACAATATCAGAATTTAGTAAATATTACTGTTAAGCAAATATAACAATTCTGTGATGTGCATCACAGGTAGTCTGTAAGTTTTGAATTCAATAAGAATTATGTAAAGAAACCAGATTTCTGAGGGAAAGTGCGGAAGTGCTATTGAGTAACACTAATATGATGCCCGGTCGATCGACCACAATAAAATTGGTTTGATCGTTCGGACTTTAGTCCTCAGATTTATGGAGAAATTTAGTCCTCACTACAAACACCTTTAAACATAAAGCTTTCAAGTTATTGAGTAACTCCGATTTCGGGTAGAGAAAAATTAATTTTCCAAATGCCGGATACAGATAAGTTGGATTTGTAGTAAGGATTATGTATGCAAAAACTCAAGGAGGGGACGAAAGAAAATGACGAAAGAAGAAAATCATCAGCCACAAGTCAGCCTTGAGACATCTTCTGAAGAAGCCCAGGTGAAAGAACCAGCAGCAACGGCTGAAAAATTGCCGATAAATGTTAATTCTGAAACTCTATCTCAAATAGTTGAAAAGAGTACCAAAGACTATTTGAATGCTCTAGAACGTTTGATGATTGTTACCGTAACTTGGAAATTGGCGGAACTTTCTCAACGCAAGTAATATCAATTTTGGTAGGATAGCAATTATTAATATTACCTAAATCAGGAGACGGCGAGTGCCTTTGTCCCTACAATTAATCTGGTGTAGTCCAAGGGCAGGTGCAATCTCCTCGCTGATCATTCCGATGCAGCCGGAATGGGTGCATCCCAATGAGTGCAGGGCGAAGCATTCCGGCAGATGTCCATCGATTGAATAATTGAAGTTTGTAGTGAGGAATTTAGTCCTCTCTATCTTCGGACTACTTAATATTCCCGGAACCAACGGCCTGGGAAATTGAATTAAATCCGTGTTCTTCTAACTTTTGCAGCAAACCTTGGAGAATTCGGCGCACCATCCAAGGGCCTTCGTAAACCCAACCAGTGTATACTTGAATTAAACTTGCACCGGCGGCTATTTTTTCCCAAGCGTCTTCGGCGGTGAAAATGCCGCCAACTCCAATTATTGGTAATTCGCCTTTTGTATACTTCCAGATAAATCGGATGACTTCTGTCGATCGCACTCGTACTGGAATTCCACTAATTCCGCCAGCTTCTTCGGCGATTGGTTTGCCGGTTTCTCGCAATATTTGTGTTTTCAATCCGTCGCGGCGGATGGTGGTGTTTGTCGCGATGATTCCTGCTAGTTGGTAGGTTTTTGCTAAGTCGAGGATTGAGACGATCGCCTCTGGTTCCAGATCCGGCGCAATCTTGACCAAAATTGGTTTAATTCCCTGATTTTCTTGTTGCAAAACTGACAAAATTGTGCTTAGCTGATCGGCATCTTGGAGCGATCGCAATCCCGGCGTATTCGGAGATGAAACGTTGACTACAAAGTAGTCGCCCCAGTCTTTCAGCAGCTTAAAACTCTCCAAATAGTCGGCTGCTGCTTCCTCTAACGGTGTTACCTTAGATTTACCGAGATTGATGCCCAAGGGGAACGAGGACTGAGGGTTGTGCTGTGCGGCCTGAAACCGGGCGGCCATTGCTACGGCTCCTTGATTGTTAAATCCCATGCGATTGAGGGCTGCACTGTCCTCGGTTAAGCGAAACAAGCGAGGTTGGGGGTTTCCGGGTTGCGGTTGGCAGGTGACAGTGCCTAGTTCGGCAAAGCCAAAGCCAAAATTTGCCCAAATGTCGGCTGCTACGCCGTTTTTATCAAATCCCGCAGCTAAGCCGACAGGATTTTTGAAGCTTTGTCTCCACAAAGATTGTTCGAGGCGAGAATCTTCGACTCCTAAAGATTTTTGCAATCGGGAGAGGATTTGGGTGGTTGCTGGGTTTGACTGGTTTCTGGCTGCGAGTTCGAGGACTTGGAGGGTGCGGTTGTGCAGCCATTCGGCATCGGTTTTTAATACCGAAAACAACAGCGGGCGTACACTTGATTGATAAATATCCAATGACTTTTACTGGGGCAATTTACAAATGACTAATCAGCAGGCGAATAAAAATATTCAGAAGCAGACTGCGAAGGTGAGGTTTTGACTTCAACTTCGATCGACTTTAAGCTGTTCTGCATTTAAGTTGTATAGCCTTTCGAGCTCTCATCTGAGGTACTATCCGGCATAGGCCTCCGTGGGCATAGGGCATAGGGCATAGGGCATAGGGCATACCTCACCACGCTTGAGAACCGCTATATGTTAAGAAACAATCGAACTCTTGTGGGGTGGGCGGGAGAGCCGGCCCAAAATATACGATTTAAATGCGCGACAGCTTATCCAATGTTTTAAATTGAAGCATAATTGAGACGACTATATTATAGGTTGATTGTTTGACATTTTAATTGTTTAAATTTTTAAGTGGGTAATTTGAAGTTGGACAAAGGTGCGGGGAAGCTGGGCAATGGGGCATGAGCAGAGACGGAAGGATTTAGACGGACAAATCACGGGGCTGGAGCGGGTTCTCCAGATTCTCCGAGAAGAGGAGAATGTGGAAGTGCTGCTGGAAAGCACTCTGGCTTATTTGCAAGCAGAGTTTGACTGGCGGTTGATTTGGATCGGGTTGTACGATCGACAAGCTCACCGATTATTCGGAAAAGGTGGCATGACTCCTAACGGCGATTTGTCTTTTCTGAAACAGCGGTTTGCCCTGAACCCGGGGGATTTGCTGGAACAAGTGGTGATTCAGCTTCAGCCGGTGGAAGTCCCGGATTTGCGATCGTCCAACAGAGCTGGAGAATGGCGCAAAGCTGCTCAAACTTTCAACATTCAAGGCACGACTCTGTTTCCGCTCCGCTACAAAGACCGCTGCTACGGTGTAGTTTTGCTCGGGACTGATGTGTCGGAATACGAAACGGAGTCGGGGGAAAAAACGCAGTTGGCGATCGTATTTGGAGCGCTAGCAACTGCTCTTTATCAAATAGAAAAAGACTGGCAACGGCAACAAGTAAAACACCCAGATGAGTCTCTTTTGGCGCTGATTTCGCAGTTGCGGTAACTGCGATCGCTTGACCAATATTTGCAAGCGGTAGTCGAACAAGTCCATGAATTTATTGAGCCGACGCGCACTAATATTTATTGGTTTGAGCCAGAGCGACGCTATTTTTGGCGCAGAGTTAGCAATCGCCAAGTTACTCCTGGTTTGGGCGGGCAGGGCCGACCGGCTTCGGGTATCACGGTGCAAGATTTGGGTGAGTTTTATGAGGCTTTGGTTGGGGAAGAAATTGTTTGGATTGGTGAGTCTCACAGTTCTTTGAAAACTGAGTTGACTGGGCGGTTGATGCAGCAAATTCGTGCTCGCTCTCTGTTGGCGGCGCCGATTGTTTTGGAAGGGGAATTGTTGGGGTTTTTGGCAGTTGAAGCGAGCGAGCCTCGGATTTGGCAAGATAATGAAAAACATTACCTGCGGGGAGTGGCGCAGTTAGTGGCTCTGACGGCTCCTCTGTCGGATATGGAGGAGAGGATTGAGCAAATTGAACTCGATCGAGATTTAACTGCGGGAATAGCTCGCGCCATCTACAGCGATGCTGACTGGGAGGCGACTTTGAAAAATACGGCTGAGCAGTTGTGCGGGCGGCTCAAATGCGAATACTTTTTGCTGCTGCTTTATGCCGAAGAACAAAATCGCTTTGAAATTGTCTCCCAAAATCTGCCCCGCAACCGCAGGCAAGTACCCTCGCCGTTGCTGGCTCTGGATGTGGCTGATGTGGTGCTGTTGCAAGCAACTGGTGGGGAACCTCTGGCTATTGAAAATTGGGAGGAAGATCCGCGGTTGGGCGCTTGGCGGGAAGCGTTGGGGGAGGCGGGGGTGCGATCGCTTTTGGCATCGAACACTCGGGGGAAAAAGGCAGAGGGAGAAAACCCGAATCGAAAGTCGAAAGTGGAAAATCGAGGGTCTAAAATCGAGGGTTTGCTGGTGATTGGGCACAGCGCAACTCGCACTTGGAAGCGCGCGGAGCGAGAATTGGTGCGGGTAGTCAGCCAACAGTTAGGATTGATCTTGCACTCCTGGCAGCAGAGCTCGGAAATCGATAAATATCAGCAGTTTGAGCGATCGATCAAATCGGGTTTGGCGGTTTTGCAGCATTCTGGCGAGGAGCATTCTGGGCCAGGAAAATCTGCTGCTTCGCCGATGATTTTCCCAGATTTGCGGCTGCAAAAGCTCGATCGAAACTTTGCTCAACACCTCTCCCAGACAATATCCTGTCCTTTGGTAGCCATAATTACTTGGAATCCCGGCCAGGAGTCGGGTTTAATCGCAGCGGCGGTAGCTGCAAATCCGGTATTTGCCCTCAATCCCGAAGTCGTGATTCCTGTCCAAACAGATGCTTTAATCCAAAAAACCCTCTTCACAGCCGGCGTGCTGCAACAGAGTATGAGCGAACTACCGCTGGCGACAAAGCGGTGGCTGCGCAGTCCCGGAATTGGCGAAATTCTGGCGGTGGCGCTGCGGAGTGCCCCAGAACACGCTCCTGTGGGCATTGTGTTGGTTGCGGACGCTCAGGGCCGCCAGTGGTCGGAGTTGTCTGTGAATTTACTTAGCTCGATGGTGTCTCAGTTGGCTTGGTGGCGCAGGTATCTGGCGGTGCAATCGGCCCATGATTCGCAGCGGTTGGATCTGGAGATGCTCAATTGGTACAAGCAGCGACGTTTCGAGGATTTTTACCGGACTGTGGGAGCGGGAATCAAGGAGTTGGGGGAGTTGAGTCAGTCGATTTTGCAGTCGGCGAAGGAGCAAAAGGATGCTCTGAAAACTTTGCGCTATCAACAGGTTTTGCGGCAAGTTGGCAATGCTTTGGGGTCAACTCATTTGCTGCTGAAACAGGAACAGTGGCGGCTGCAATTTGGACAAGATGCGGTGCTTGTGAGTGCTTGGTTGAGGCGATCGCTCGATCGAACGGCCCCCTTGATCAAACAGTCGCAAGTCTTGCTGGAAGTCAACAGAGAGACTGCTGTGTCACTGCCTGCGGGCCAGACTTTGAGCGTTCGCGGGGACAGTATTAAGCTGGATTTAATCCTGTGCGAATTGCTGATTGCCGCTTGCAAGCGCTCCTCTGTTGGTGACAAAATTGAGGTTCGCTCTCAGTTGTTGGGGGAAGATTTGTTAGAATTGTCTGTGATTGATAGTGGCCGAAAGTGCGATCGACAGTTACTTGCTGCCTTCAACGGCGGTTCCGATCCCGATATATTAGCCGTTTCTGCCAATAGGTCGATCGTGCAAAATCTCTTAATTTGTCAGCGAGCGATACGCTTAATGGGAGGAAACTTTTCTTTAGAAATGTTAGAAAATAATTTAATTGTGGTTCGCCTGGTGTTGCCCCTAGCCACAGCTTAAAATTTTGTAATGGCGAGTTCGCTCGTACTGATAATTATTCTAGAGTGCGGAGCGGGAAAATTTTGAGTTTGTAGTTAATACAATATCCATTCATGTCCGGTGGATTATCATCACAAAAACCGTTCGTAGTGGGGGCGTTAAGGCCGGGTTATATGGGCAGTTGGGAGCCCCAAAAAAAAAAAACACCACGGGGCGGGGGATAAAAACAACCCGCAAAAAAACCCC
>JAJAYT010000552.1 GCA_026786085.1 Microcoleus sp. CAN_BIN18
CCAATTAACGAGCCTGATTCGCAGCCACCCCAGAGGGTCTATCTCCAAAAGCGTACTAGAATATTGATCTAGAGTTTGGGTATGCCCTACCATACTTAACAAATGAAGAAATTATTTGTTTTCTGGATTTGGGACTGTACTAAGCCCCTAGCTGTTTTAAGAGTTTTCGCTGCTCTATGTCCCCAATTTATGCCTAAAGGTGTGTCTGAGTCTCTGTTTCACGATGACAAAGGAGTTTAACCTTGACCTTTTTAGTATACTACAAAAAACAGTAATTTCCTGATTTTTAGGAATGGATTCAAGAAAGATTGAAGGGGACTGAAGTCCCTCGCCTCGCTTCCATCTCTGGACTGAAGTCGCTGAGTTTTCCGCTTCCCACATTTCTTTTATAAGAAAATTGTCGAGCAATTCTTGAGAAATAGCTGCTATGTATTACCTGCGTTTCTTGCTGTTAATTCTGCTGTTACCGCTGGTTGCGTGCGATCGAGCTACAGATGCCACAGCCACAGCCACAGCAACTTCCACAGCCACTTCCACAGCGACTCCTATTCCCGAACCAAGTCCGCTGTCCCAAATTCCCTCCGTTGCACCGCTGTCAAATGTTCGGACAAATCAAATTGTACCAACCAAACCGCTTTCGCCACAGCCAATCCGCATTGTTGCAACTTCCTTGCCGCAGCCAGGAGCCACCGAAAGCGCCTCAAAACCTCCTCAAGTAGTACCCATTCCCGCATCACCAGTGCTGCGAGTGCCTCCTGGCTTTGTCGTCAACGTTTTTGCTGACAATTTAGACGCTCCCCGATGGCTGGCTTTGACACCGACAGGGGATGTTTTGGTAACAGAAACGCGACAAAATCGGATTAGGCTGCTGCGAGATGCTAACGGCGATGGCGTTGCTGAGGTGAAGATGAATTTTGCCAGCGCCCAAAATGGGTTAAATATTCCCTTTGGCATGGCTTTTGCCGATCGACATTTTTTCCTCGGAAATACCGCTGAAGTCCGCCGATTCCCTTACATAAAAGGGCAGGAACAATTGACAGGTAGCGGTGAAAAAATTGCCGATTTACCGGGCGGTGGCTACAACCAACACTGGACGCGAAATGTTGTGGTTTCCCCGGACAACCGTCAGCTTTTTGTATCAGTTGGCTCCCAGTCTAATGCCGATGCAGAACCGCTGCCAAGGGCCTCTGTTCAAGTGATGAATTTGGACGGCAAGAACCAGCAAACTTTTGCTTCTGGTTTGCGAAATCCGGTGGGATTAGATTTTCACCCAAAAACCAATCAACTCTACACTACAGTCAACGAACGGGATGGTTTGGGAGATGATTTGGTGCCGGATTACTTAACCAGAATTCGTCAAGGTCAGTTTTATGGCTGGCCTTATGCTTATTTTAAGCCGAATTTGCTCGACCCGCGCCTTGTCAAAAACGGTAAGAGCGATCGACCCGATTTAGCGGCTAAAACATTAATGCCAGATGTGCTGTTTCAGGCGCATTCGGCGGCTTTGGGACTTCAGTTTTATGACGGCAAAACGTTTCCCAAAAAATTCCTGAACGGGGCGTTTGTGGCATTTCGCGGCAGTTGGAACCGGAATGCTGGAACTGGTTACAAAATCGTGTTTGTACCTTTTAATGCGGCAACTGGACGCCCTGAAGGTTATTATGAGGATTTTCTGACGGGTTTTTTGACCGATCCGTCGGGCCCAAAAACTTGGGGGCGGCCAGTTGGTTTGCTGGTTTTACCTGATGGGAGTTTGCTGTTTACTGAGGAAGCAAACAACCGAATTTATCGGGTGCAGTATCGCGGCTGAGAATTGGGCGATCGCTTTTTTTAGACACAATATCATATCAGGTAAAATGACGTTTTATAAGTTTCTTATAAGTTCGTAGTGAGGACTTCAGTTCTCTGAATTTTGGCCAATCAAGAAGGACTAAAGTCCTCACTACGAACCAATAATTACCAACTCTAAAATCTCGAACCTGGTTGTTTGAGAAACTCTGCTTCTTCGGGAGTTGTTTCGCGTCCCAGAATCTGATTGCGGTGGGGAAATCTGCCAAAGCGCTCAATTATTTCTAAATGCCGAATGCCGTAGTCAATGACTGATTGGCTATCAGGTTCGCCCTGAAGATTGCTAAATAATTCGAGTGATTTTTGCTGGTGTTCTAAGTTTTCGCTGTGTTCAAAAGGCAGATACATAAACCATTTTTGTACAGTCAGCAATTCGCGATCGAAGTTATTATTAACAGCGTATTCTGCGGTGGCTAAGGCTTTGCTGTCTGTGGCGAAGGCTTGGGGAGTTTCGCGAAACATATTGCGCGGAAATTGATCGAGCAGTATAATTAGTGCTAGGCAGTTTTCGGGGGAATCTTGCCAGGAGTCGAGTTGACCGGATGCTGCTAGTTCGTATTGCGGGAGAAAGTTCGTTAGTATTTCCGCATCAAAATCCGCATCTTTTTTAAACCACTTGTTTTGGACTTTGCCAAACTCTGGAGAGTGCGATCGACCAAACCAAAAATCTAAAACTTTATTCATTAGCAATCTAGTGTAGGATTGATTGTTAATTGCAGCTTCTGTGTCTGTAGTTGCATAACATATGCTTTGTGTGCAACTACATACAGCAGCGATTAATGATTGGCAGAGATAACTTAGGAACTGTTGTTTTCCGGTGCTGAAATTTACGAACTAGCAAACAGTCTGTCCCAAGTTTTGCCTCCCACAATTCCGTCTACAGGAAGCTGAGCTTGACGCTGAAACTTCTTCACTGCTTCGAGAGTTGTTTTGCCAAAAATGCCATCAAGTGCGATCGGTTGTGGACACAAACCCCGCGCGTTCAACAATTTTTGCAGTCTCTTGACATCTTCCCCTCTCGATCCGTGTTTTAAAATCCTTTTATGGGGTCTGACTTCTGATTCATGGCAATCATTAGTCGGGCAAACTGCATCGCCGCCTGCTGAAAAGTTTGCGGCATTTGCGCCAGTCAAAACTAATAAGCCCAGAACTGCTACTAAATAATAAAAAGTCTGCGATCCGACCATACTTTCCCTGTTAATTTTATCAAGCGTTTTCTGGAATTTTGACGATTGTTTGAGAGTGAGAAACCCGATTTCTGAGATGGACGCATCCAATCTCGATCGACCTGGTTTCTGGCAACAGTCAACCGACATTTTACAATATAAGTGGCTGTACTGCAAAATCTCCGATCGTGCAAGTTAAATTTTGTTGCTCTTTGGTAGCCACAAAACGAACAATTACTTCGCAAGCAACAGCAACCGTCAGCATCACCAAGTTTCTCGCCAACGGGTAATCGCAAACGTCATCATTCGCCGCTGAAGGAACCCGATAGTGTGGATTCCAAATTATTTCGGAATAATCCGCAGCTAATTCGACGTGTACGCAGGGAATGGAGACACTCGCACAGTAATCCTTGACTGCTTGTCGCCCGACACTGTTATCAAAAGTATCGATGACTGTGGCGCTCTTGACAAGCCTGCGATCGGCATTTGCGGGTGTCAATTCTTTGGAGTGCGCGTCAATGCTGACTCCCAAGGCGCGGTAGAGGTTGTTGGCGAGAATTTTGGCTTTGAATGCGCCGATGTCCGATCGATAGTAGGGTTGAGTGGATAGGTTGCGCTCTTCGATGCGATCGCGATCGATGACTCTTAACTGACAAAAGCCCGATCGCGCCAGACTCTCTACAATATTCGCACCCAAAGCACCCGCGCCGCACACCTTAACAGTTGACAGTTGACAGTTGACAGAAGTGCGAGCATCCCCGATCATGAACCTTATTGATGATTTTTATCGATTTTCGACTACTCCGACTAATGACTGCAAGTCGAAATCTTTGTCTAAGTCGCTGAGACAAATGCCCGCACTCATGACTGTTAAGTCATTTTTGGCGATCGCAGAACTATGATGTTCTCCATTGCCGCTAGTCCATTCAACCAGCCAATAAGTTTTGCGATCGCAAAAATCCCGCAATTCGCCGCCACCCATCTTTAAAGCCCCCTGCAAGCGCTGTTCGGCGCGTACTTTCGGATCGAAATCTTTAATATTTCGGCACACCAATTCGTAAACAGTTCGCATTTCCGGCGTCATTCCTTTAAATCGAACTTCTTGAGGCAAAATCAACTTTTTTAAAGCTCTTCTCAACTCCTCAGACGGTAGCGGATCAGCGCGCCTGTCAATTGCTTAAAACCACAAAAAATCACCATCCCACCGCGCCACAATCGGCTCAAACTGCGAGCCTTTTGTTACTAAATGTACAGCTACAGGTTTAGCAACACCCGTGCGCTGTTTAGCATCAGACTCGTTAACAGGATAAGCCAGCCAAGTTTGCCCTTGCAGCACGCAAGCCAAATGCAAGCGAATCGGCATGAGTAGTTGCAAATACTCTGCCACTTGCGGCAAAATAGGCTCCTCAATTACAGCAGCAATTTTCTCATTTACAGGCTTAAAAATAGCCCATCCTTCAAAGTTGTGCGGTGAGGCTTGAAAAGTATAAACCATTGAGCTAACCCTTGTCCGCACCCTTCCCCCCCGCACGCAGGGAGCCAGGAATTGGGTATCGAGTAGTTGCCGTTCTTGGGCCGCGAGTTGGCTGATAATTTGGCGGATATCTGTCACTGAATTGACCTCCGTAATCTTACTTCTTTTTACATAATCTGCTCTTAATTTAAGCGATTATAAACATTTACAAAAAATCTTGACATCAATAAATATTCTATGATAACTTTGATAAAGCGTCCAAATTCAACCTTGTATAACTATCAAGTGAATATGCTGAAAAAACTCTTTTCTAAGTTAGTTATTGTGACAGCTTTGACAATTCCTATCTTAGCATTTGCCCAGAGTGCTAATGCTCAGAACACTCATGGAGCTACTGCTTATTCTCCGACTTCTGACGCCACGGGTATTAGTTGGGATCATGCTACAGAGAAAGAAGCACTAGACGCAGCAGTCGCCGCCTGCAATCAACAAAGTGGCGGGGCTAACGATTGCGCACCGCTGACTTCTAATACCAATAACTGTGGAGCGATCTCAGTAGGCAAAGGAGGAGCAGGTGCGGGCTGGGGCGACGATAAACCATCAGCAGAAGCTCAAGCTCTCGCTGCTTGCAGTGAACTGGAAGGAGGCAATTGTAAAATGCAGCTTTCAGCTTGCAACAAGTAATTGAACTGATGAAAATCGGTCTGATCGGTGTATATTTTAGATCGTAAAACTGGTTAGAAAATAGTAAACGCAGGGTGCGCGTTGCGCATCTTATCTAGTTAACAAATGCGATAACCAGGGCAAATGTAGGGTGCGCATTGCGCACCTTACTGAGTTAATCTCCTACTTCAGAAGTAACTGCATCAGGCGGCAGCAAACTTTCTAATCTATCTTTAGACCAGTATTCAGTAGGATAGGCAAGTGCAATGATATCAGAGAGTCGAATCAGCCACGTAACTTGTCCGTAAGCATCGGTATTTTCCCCGTGTTCGTTAGGAGGAACTATCACCAAAATTTCGGCAAACTCCCCGAACAAATTAATCGGGATGCCACCGAAACTGGTATTATTTGTTTTAATCCAAACTTTACTGCCTCGATCGAGAGCTTGTTGGAGTCTCTGAGAGAGTAAACTGGATTCTTTGACCTGGGATTTTTTGGCTTTCGACTTTTTTCCCATAGTTTTAAGAAGTTAAAGTAGTTGTACTGTCGGTTACACGGTGGTTTGCACGGTGGTTTGCACAGTGGGTTGAGATTTGGTGCGATCCTCTTCGAGGGCTTCGCTAACGCCCTTTGGGATTGAAACGGATAGAGGCAAAAAGGTCGATTGCCGGAGCTGCACCCTACCAGTCTAGTGTATAAGAAAGTGCTGCGGTGCGATCGTCATAACAATTTAATCGCAAAAATCTCAAATCTCAAATCTCAAATAGCCTGACTTGCGGTAACACTGTTACAGAGTCAATCAACTATCCCCGTATTTATACTGTGTCCAAATGTAGTATAATCGGCGGAATCTTCCCAAATCGCTTAAGTAAAACAATGGACTGGCGAAAGCTCATTTATCCCAACCAGAAAACTGCCGCAAATCAACCCGCAGCACCAGAAACTCGATTGTCTGTAGAATTTGTGCTGGGACTCTTCGCGGCGGGATGGACGGAACAACAGGTGTTAGAGAAATATCCCGCACTCACTTCGGCCAAGCTGCGCGCTGCTTTAGCTGCTGCGGATTCCCAGTTAGTTTCATCCATCGCCAATCCAGAGTTACTGGAAATTATCAAGCAAACTAGAGAAGAATTGAGAATCGGGAAAAAGTTGCCGCTTGAGGATATTGAGGGAGATGTTTGGGAGTAAAGTGCGATCGTACTATTATCTCACTCATCTTGTTCACCTGAATCTATTTCCATTGGCTTAGTCACAAGTGCTAATCCTGCTAGAATTTGTCGGACTCTATCCTGAGAGACTCTGCCAATTTTATCAATCAAAAAAGCTTTATCTACTGTCAAAACTTGAGACACATTCACTACACTTTTGTCTGCTAGATTAGCTTCTCCGGCTTCAAGCAATACATTACCCATCGCCTTAGCTCGTCTGAGATTAGTAGTCAATGTACAAACAATTACAGTTCTGATTTGAGAACTGTTTAGGACATTGTTTTGGATCACGACATAAGGACGAAGATAACCGGGTTCAGAACCTATCGGCTGTCCTAAATCTATCCAGTAGATATCTCCCTGACGAACTATCATTCTGTTTCTGCCAAATGTCGGTGATGTTGACGCATTCCCTCCAGCATAACTTGTTCTGACGGATCTAGTCCATCTGCATAGGCTTCATTGATGCTTTTGAGGAGTTCTTGTTGATGATGGCGACGCAAGTAGTCTTCTATTGCTAGAATCAACAGTTGTTTTTCAGGAATCTGCATCTCATTTGCCAGGATGGATACTTGGTTATAGAGTGAATCAGGGAGGGAAAGATCCGTTTTCATGTTGGATATGAGGTTGTACCTGTTTGATTAACTATGATTCTAGTTTAGCTTAAATATCTCGGTCGCACAGCACTCGAAAACAATATTAACTCTCAACTTTCCCCTAAATTTCGTCTAACTATTTCCCGAAACTCCAACACCGCCTCAAGAGGATCGGGGCGTTGTACATACTCTGCGATCAGTGATAAATCTAAATTGGGCAATAACTCACTTTGCTGGATTTTTTCATATTCATTTTCCCGCAGATGATAAACTTCAAAGCGACGATTTTTCCAGAACCAAACTTCTTTGACTCCGAGCTTTTGGTAAACAGCTAGCTTATCCAGACCACCACTGCTTAGTACAACCTCGATCGCCAAATCGGGAAACTCTTTTTCTGTACCAATACAATAGCACTCATCTGGTTCTGTGCCACCCTTTTTTGCTTGGATGCGAAATGTAGTTGAACCCAATCCCCAAAACCGAGTCCGTGTTTCTTGAAAGTACGCTTCTAGCAGCATCCCGATATTGGTTTTATCTCGATCATGACGGCGACTTGGGGACATAATTTCCAGCACTTCTTCTAAATATGTAACCCGATACCAAGGACTATCTCCCAGTTGAGTCAGTAGTTCTTCATACTGTTCCCAACTTACCCCGCTGGTAATAAATCTTTCCACTGGATCTTCGGTGAAAAGCTCTAATTCGGTTGCTAAATCTTTGATTAATATTGAAGTCACCGAGCTGTCCTCTTAATGTTAGAGTATAGATATCTCTCTGGCGAATTACCATTCTATCTCTGCCAAATGTCGATGATGTTGACGCATTCCCTCTAGCATAACTTGTTCTGACGCATCGAGTCCCTCGGCTTCTTCATTAAGCCCAAATTTTGTGCAAATTTCATCAAGCGTCTGAGGTTGAGTGACTCTTGATTTAGCTCGTTTCAGTGCCGTTAACAAGCGAGTTGCATTAGCAGGCGATCGCAACAAGTAAAGCGTTTCTAGCAAACTTTCTAATTCTGCTTCAGAAATCAAAACTGCATTTTTGCCGTTTGGCCTAGTAATGACGATTACTTCCCCAGTTTCAACAGCGCGAGTGCACAGGTTTTCTAAATTTGTTTCAGATTCAATGTATGTAATCTCAGTTGACATAAAATTTTAACTCCCACTAACTTAAGGTCTAAACTTTTATCGCTTTACTCGTAGTGATTGCTTGTTACTTTCGCTCTGCCTGGTAACGCAGATCCGGAGGCTCTGCCTCCTTTTACTTCCCAGATTATAGGAGAGAGGACTGTAGTCGTGGTTTAAGTTATTAAATTTTTGTTCCTTAACTGACGGGCAATGCCTAAATTATATCACTTGTCATCCCTGACTGGCCAAGCCACATCCAGAATTTCCATCAACAACTCCAGCCGCGAAGGACGAGACAACATCGGCACCAAGTTCGGCAGCGAGTAATAATCACCCGCAAACGTAAACGTTTCTACCGACACTTGGTTATCCTTCAATTGTTTTTCCACATAATCGCAGTAAGCGCCAACTCGCACAATCACTACATCAGGAATTACGCCCAAAGTACGGCAGTAATTCTGATAAGCATTGGCAAAATAAGGTGCAGTGTTTTCGCCTTCATCTGTTACCATAATGAACTGCTCAACCACCTGCTTCTTGATCCGCATTGCTTCCACCGCGCAACCGCAACCTGTGCCGCCGCCTGCGCGAATGTGCTTGAATGCGCGCTCCCAATCGGTCAATTCACTGCCGTTTGCTTGCACTGGGTAGGGGATCGTGTCAAAGGCGTAGACGAACAGCGCAGCGTCGGAAATGCCCGAAATTAAAGCAGCTAGACGCTTGCCAAGTTCGATCGCACTTTCCATACTTCCCGACTTGTCAATCAACAAACCGGTGGCTTTGAGAATCTTGCCGCGCTTCTTGACCTGTTCGTTTGTCACCGCTTCCAGCTTCGCCGTCGTGGCTGCGTCGAAGTTCGCGCCCGCGCCCGCCTCACTCGCTTTGTAAGCAGAAACCCGATCGCACTTTGCCGCTTCATCCAGCTTTGAGTCAATCAATTGCTTGACATCCGGGTGATCCATCGCGCCGCGAGACTGAATCGATTTCAGATTGTTGATCACTTCCTGCGGCGACATCGAGTTAATCAGCGCTGCTAACACCGTTGGCGTGAGCATTTTGACTGCACCAACTGCGATCGTATACGGAATCTTGTACTCAACAATCAAATTCGCCTGTTCCGCAGGAGTCGCCGCCTTTGCTAACTGCTTTAACACGAATGCCAGAGAGTCTTCCGGCGGATTGTCTTTAAACAGAATAGCATTAGCTCGATCGCTCGGTTTGACGTGCAAGTCGCGTATAAGTGCTTCATTGCTTTGCGGTTGCGTAGGGCGGCGCGATCGAAAAACTGTGCATTCTTTTCCCGCGACTTCAGATAGCGAGTGACAGCAGTGCGCGCACTCCGAGGCACCTTATTTTGATGCTGTTTCATAAAGTCCACAATCCGCGAAACCTCGTAGGGAGGGAACTCTTGGAGCATCATAAACCCGGCATCTCGGTGTTCCGTCAGTGCCGAAGTTAGCAAATTTCCGACAAAAACTTCCTTGTGATCGCGCACGTCGCCTTGACGCTGATACCATACGGCTAAATGACCGTAAAAAATTGGGTCTAATTCGACAATTAGTTTGTGAATTTCTGCTACTTTTTCTAATTGGCGGTGAGGAGTTGTCAGCAGGCTGTTGAGCATTTCCAAACGTAAATCGCGTTCTAATAAATTCATTTTCAATGGTGTCACCTAATATTTTGTACCTATTGCCACTATTTTGGAGTCGATCGCTCTCAAATCGGGTTCAACCCAGTTAAGTCGAGCTTCCCAAGACATCAGGCGATCGCGCGTGTAATAGCGAAATGGTAAAGTGCCATCGGCATATTGTGCAATTAAACCGTTAGCCAGACTTACGATCGATCGATTCCGCTTTACTTCGGCCAGATACCGACGAACAGTTTGCACCCAAAACAGCGTTAGGGTTTCGTGATATCCGCCATCTTTGGTCATCTCAATTCCCTGAACCGAGTTGTAACGTTTAATCCCATTCCGAATCGCATTTATTGCTTCGGGTTCTGAATCATAAAACAGATACCAAAGGGCAACGGTTAAATGTGCTGCGTGAGTCCATTGATTTCGCGGCAGGCTGCATTCTTGGAAAGCATGAATCAGGCTGTCTATCTTCTTTGGCGATCGGTAAATTATAGTTTTATTTTTCATAATTTAATTCTCCTCCCTCACCAATTTCAAATCTAACTTGCTTTTTTATAGTAGTGAAAGTCACTTCGCGCAAGTCAAGAAAGCCGTTGTTCATACGCAGGAGTTGAACCTGCAACCTTTTCTTTAAGAGAGAAATGCTCTACCAAGAGCGAGTATGTAAGCTTCCTTTTTTAGGGCACGAAGTGTTTTTTTCACTACCTGACAGATCCCCCGCACAAGTCATCAAAGCTTTTGACTATAGCGCTCTACCATTGAGCTACATCCCCAAGCTGGGGATGATAGGAGTCGAACCTATAACCTCTGGTTTATAAAAAATACCCTGAAAACCCTGTGACTTTAGTCCAGGGATGAAAGGGCATGGCAGGATTTATCCTGCCTATCAGATCTACCAATTGCACAAATGTCTGGCAAGCGCTGCTCTCGTCAAAAGAGTCGAAAGTTGCGAATTTTGAGAAATCAAGTATCTAGCTTAACAGCAGTACGGATTCTAAAAATAATTAATCACAACCAATTACTTTGGTTCTGAACCGATTAAACCATCTAAATCGTCAGTAAAAGACGTTAAAACCTACCCCCGGACTGGAGGAAAGTCACGACTGAGGAAGCTCCTTGTAAGACGCTTGATAGCAGACCGCCATTTTTGGCTTCAGGATTGCGCCCGCAAACCCTGACAATAGGGATATTAAGGCTGGAAAGTCTTAAGAATCCCCGTCGCTTTAGCGCGGGGAGTGTCAACAGACCAAAAAGTGTGTAAGCTTCAATTGTTGGAGTGCGGTGTAAGTAGGTGATTGCGAAAAAACAATAGTATTTTGTAGGGGCGGGTTTAGCTAAGAATCTATGATACCAGC
>JAJAYT010000553.1 GCA_026786085.1 Microcoleus sp. CAN_BIN18
AAGAATGGTGTCACTCAAAGAATTGCCGAAGAGTTGTTCGGGCAAATGCTACAATTCGCTGAATATTGTTTGAGCTATGACACGCAGATACTGACTGTGGAATATGGGCCGATGGCTATTAGCAAAATCGTTGAGGAAGAAATTGAATGTACTGTTTATAGTGTTGATAGCAACGGTCATATTTATACACAGCCAATTGCACAGTGGCATCGCCGAGGTCAGCAGGAGGTTTTTGAGTATTGCCTGGAAGATGGCTCGATAATTCGCGCCACAAAAGATCACAAGTTTATGACTGCTGACAGTCAAATGCTGCCCATTGACGAAATCTTTGAAAAAGGATTAGAATTAAAACAAATCAACTCTAGCTCAGATATATAAAATGTATCTCGACTATAGAAAACTAAAATCCGAACACAAGCAACAAATCATTTCTGCTTTTAATCATGGTATGGAGTGTCGAGAAATTCCTAACTACCTTGGTGTGAGCGAAAGAGCGGTTTCAAGAGTTTTAAAAGAAGCTGACATTAATACTAAGCGGCGAAACCGCTATACTTTAAATGAAAGCTATTTTGATGTAATTGACTCTCAAGCTAAAGCCTATTTATTAGGATTGATAGCTGCTGATGGCTGCGCTACTCACACTAATTATGTAGCTTTTGAATCTATTGACAAAGAACTCACAGAAATGCTCAGCGTAGAGCTACAATATTCTGGTGAAATTAGAGTTGTTCAGCCTCAAAATTATGCTCCTCACTACCGAATAAATTTTTCTTCTGAAAAACTGGCAAGCTCTTTACACGCTTACGGCATCATACCAGGAAGGACTTTTTCAGGAGTTACTTATTTCCCTAACTCACAATATTTAGCATCTTATGTGTTAGGCTACTTTGACGGTGACGGTTGTGCTTATGCAAACAAAGGTAGAAGTGGCGGTTTAGTCTGCATCGTCGGTTCCTTTGAATTTGCCTGCGAACTAGCAAGGCACTTAGGAATGGGTTCTGTACAAGAACATCAATTCAAAAAAGTTTATTACTGGAGAATATTTAGTCGAAAAAACATACAAGCGTTCTATGATTTTGTGTATCAGTATCCCGGATTGGGGCTGCAACGAAAGAAAAATAAAATTGAGGCTATTCTCAGGAGTTACAAACATGGTTAAAATTATTAGTCGGAAATCGCTAGGAACTCAAGAAGTATATGACATTGGGGTTGAACGAGATCATAATTTTACGCTAGAAAATAGCCTAGTTGCATCTAACTGTTTTAATAAATCCCATTCAATGGCCTATGCTTATATCACTTATCAAACTGCCTATTTAAAGGCGAATTTTCCTGTAGAATACATGGCTGCACTGCTGACTGCTAACAGAGGCGACCAGGAGAAGGTACAGAGATATATTGCTAATTGTCTCAAGCTGAAGATTGACGTTGAGCCACCTGATATTAATGGCTCTGAACTTACTTTTACGCCACTTCCTATAGAGATGACAAAGGCTGAAAAACATAAAATCTTGTTTGGGATTTCGGCGGTTAAAAATGTGGGTGAGGGGGCTATTGAAAATATTTTGGAGGCGCGCAAGGAAGGGGGGAATTTCAAATCATTGCCGGATTTGTGCGATCGGGTAAATCTACATTCTGTCAACCGCCGCGCCTTGGAAGCATTGATTCAATGTGGTGCTTTTGACAAAATTGATACCAACCGTCAGCAATTAGTCAACGACCTGGAAGGGGTGATGAAATGGGCGCAAGACCGCAAAAAAGACCGAGAAACGGGTCAAGGTAATCTCTTTGATTTGTTAGGTAACAATAGCTTTGGGAAGCCTGCAAATACCTATGAGTCTGCACCAAAATCAAAGACTGTCAAAAATTTTGATACACAGGAAAAATTGCGTTTAGAAAAAGAATTGTTGGGTTTTTATGTATCAGAACATCCCCTCAAGTTTCTGTTGGAAACAAATCAAGACCCAGATGTGGTAACTCTCGCACAGTTAGCAGATAAAAAGGGTAAAGTATCGGTTATTGTCATGGTCAACGCTATCAAACTTGTAGTGACGAAAAAAGGCGATGCGATGGCAATTTTGCAATTAGAAGATTTGACACATCAAATCAAAGCTGTTGTGTTTCCCAAGGCTTATGAACAACTGAAACCATATATTATAGACAATGCTGTTTTACTGATTAGTGGAAAAATTGAGAAAGATGGCGAGGAAATTCAAATAATTGTAGATACTGCAAAGCCTGTGGAAAGAGTAGAGGTTCCAGAGGAAATTGAGGTGGCGCAACCGGAAATACAAAATTCTTGGGTGGCGCCATCGGAAACACAAAACTCTTGGGCGGCGGAACCAGAAATAAAAAGCTTTTTGCCGGCGGAACCAGTTAACTTTGTACGATCGACAAAACCTGTGGAAGTTTTAGAAATGGTGATTGTCAAGTTTACACCACAGCAAGTACATGATGCCAAAAAACTTAATTCCCTCAAAGCTATTTTGCAAGAACTTTCCAATCGTGGAGAGGATGCTAGCGTTTCTGTCGGGGGAATCGTTGTCGGTGAATATTCCTGTCAACCGCTTCGCATCAACCCTCAATTGTGGGTGCAAGATGGGGAGGGCGCTGTTAGCCGTCTCAAGTCGGCGGGATTTGATGCTTCGATTTTCCCTCTCGACAGTCGCGGGGATGCTGCAATATTTCGAGAAATGCGATCGCAACTTAAGCTGCATTCTTGGGCCAGTCGTTTACTTGACGCTGATGTCGATCGTATTTCTCAGTATCTCAATTATCTCACCCAACTCAACAAACGCCCGCGAAATTAACACCAGACAAGATTGCAAGAGTCGCTTTCCAATCAGGAAATTATCTGCGTTGATCTGCGTTGATCTGCCTTATATCTGCGGTTGACTGGCTCTATCAAAGATTAAGGCAAAAAGTCTAATTTTGCTCCTCACCACCATTTTGTGAGGATTCTTTGGCTTTAATCACCGCTTCCCTAAAGCCTAAAACTACTAAAATATTGGCAATAGTTAAGAATGCTTCCGCACAACCGTGTACCCAATCCACATTTGCTAGGGATTCGTTGTAGGCAACTTTTGCATAAATTGCGGCGGGAATAGTCACAGCCACAAAAACCAGAGTCCCGTAAAATCCCATCAAGGCTAAACGGGGTGTTTTTCCCGATTTAGTCAAAAACCAGAGAAAGCCCAAGTAGGGAAACAGAGACAGAGCAAATAAAGTTTCTTTGGAAATCATGAGTAATTGGTAAGCAACCAAATACTATGATAAATTAAAAAATCAAAAATTAGTGTGAATAATTTTTAACTTTTAGTTTTTAGTTTTAAATTTTGAACCTGACAGATTAACCCATTTTTATCGAACTGCTACAGACTCACCCAAGCCCATAGCTCTTAACCAAAACCCCAGCATATAGATCATCAATATTGACCACCTCTCATGCACAGACAAAACCCGTAACTTGTCCCCTAACACCGTTTTTAGAATAACACATTTTTGACGGCTCCATTCTGTTAATTGTCGGTTGCTCCAAAGCTACCCAGCAATTAGAAAATAAGACCGTTCCAAAATTTTATGTCTGCTAGGCATCAAGAAAGCATCGTTCAAAACCTCTAAATCCAAGCAAGTTTTTCTATCTGCTGCGATAATTTCATTGAGCTTAGCATCAAAATCAAAAGACGGGCCGCAATCCCAAACTTTGAGTTCCAAGCGTCCGTTAAACACTGTAATTTCCAGTTGAACAGGAGTTTCTACTGGCAGATTTTCGTGAGCGTGGCGAACTGCATTAGTGAAACTTTCAGCCAAAGCTAACTCAAACTGGTACCAGACTTCATTGGGGATTGATAAATCTTGCAACTGCTCAAACCACTCGAAAACTAAAGTTAAAGCATTCAAATCTGTGTTAACTTGCAGACTAATCTGTTGAATAGAACTTTCATCCTCCAGCTCTTCTTCCTGCTCTGTTGGATCTTGCCAATCCCACGAATTTAATATGTTCATTAACCCATCTAAAAGGCTAGGTTTTTTGGTATTTTGCGATCGATTGCGACCTTTTACTTCGTAACTTTTAGTCAGCGATAAACAATTTCGACCGTCGAGAGTCTGGGTGTAACTTAGCTCGTCTGCAATCTGCCACATGAGTTTGATCCCTCTGCCGCCTTCTGCCAGTTCGTCTATGTTGATGCTGTTCGACATTTATTTTCTCTCAAACTATTGGCTGTACCCAATTATCACGTCCAGATACAGAGTAGCTTTTTATACTTGCTTTCTCAGTATTATCTCGGCGATTACACATGAATACTATCTTTTCTCTAGACGACAACGCATCAGCAATATGTCTTAATAATCTAAGCCAATTGGCTTACTTATCGATCGCCCGTACCGAAAAAATCGCTCCCACAGCAAAATTCAAACACATTGAGTAAAAATACTTACCTGCTGTCTAGCCAATTGCCACAGCCGTCGGCAGCTCCAAAATCCCCGGTATTGGGCGTCCGTTTCCGGCCGTTGGTTGGAAGCTGCAAGGAAGCCTTGATGTGTGCGCTCTCATCCCAAAGACGTAGGTAATATCCGCAAAAACGATCGCGATGGCTACGCCCCGGCTTACGCCTACGAACAAAAGCACCGTCGAGTCATGTCGATCGACTAAACTAGGACTTGCGCAAACAATGGTTTCTGGTAACAATATTGGGTTTGACAGCCAGAAATCAACCATACAATTGGTTTTTAGCCTCCGCGCGTTCCACCAGACAAATCGGTACTTTCGGCAGGTACAGGACTTAACCAGACTAGGCTGTAGCAACATAAAAATTGTCTGTTATGTTCGAGGGGGAAACAGGGAGAAGATAAGACGAGTGGGGAATAGGGAATTAAAATCTACAATTTAAACGCGCAACAGCTTATGACCAAAATCAAACCCGCAATTCTGGCAGCAGCGATACTGCTACTCCCATTTTGCGTAGCAGTTCCCTTACAAGCTCAAAATCTGACTCTAGTCAAGCGACTGCTAGCAACCAGAGGATGTCCAGGATGCGACTTATTTGGCGCTTCCTTGAGCCGTGCAGATTTGTTTGGCGCTTCCTTGAGCGGCGCCATCCTCAGCAGAGCCGACTTAGGTGATGCCGACTTGACTGCGGCTGACTTAATGGAAGCTAATTTAAACAACGCCAATATGAAAAACGCCTTGTTGGCCGACGCGGATCTCAGCAAAGCCGACATGAGCAGGGCAGATATTAGAGGAGCAAACTTAGAAAATGCCAACCTCAGCGAGAGTTTTTTGAAAGACGCATCTCTCCAGTCTGCCAACTTAAAATGCAGTAATTTGAGTGCAGCTAAACTAAGTCAGACTGACCTGAGAAATGCTGATTTAAGTGGTGCAAATCTCAGAGGCGCAGACCTCAAAGCCGCCGATTTAAGCAGTGCAAATCTCAGAGGTGCAGACCTCAGAGGGGCAGATTTGAGCGATGCCAGATTGAACAAAGCTAATCTGATAGATGCCAATCTCTGCGGCGCCAAGATGCCCAATCGAAAAATATCTCGGCGAGGTTGCGAAGTTAACAAACAACAACCGATCAGCATGAATAATTACTGTAATTACTGCTATACTATCAATGACTGGTGGTTGAATGTCTTAAGGTTTAATTAATAAGACCGGGCGGTTGAAACCGCGTCTATACAGACAAAACCCGCCTCCGCGGGTTGAAGAGTGGGCG
>JAJAYT010000554.1 GCA_026786085.1 Microcoleus sp. CAN_BIN18
AAAAACTGGGTTTGTTGGGGGGCTTTTTCGGGGGTTTTCTGGGGCCGAAAAACGCCCCCCACTACGAACCAATCTTAACTTGTTCCCAGGCTCTTCCTGGGAACGAGTAGCAAAACATCTACCAAGAAACCGGGTTTCTAGTCTAAGAGTGCGTAAGTCCTGATAATATAATTAGTAATTTGGAGTGTCAAGAAATAACGATGGGAATCAATAAGCGGCAGCCGAGAATATCTATAAAACCTTCAGTGATTAAAGTTATAGCTCTGTTCTGCCTGTGCTGCTTGTTAACTGCAAGCTGCGGACAGGGGGCCTCTCGATCGCCCAATTCGACAAATTCGACAAATAACGGCAATAACGATCGCGTTACAATTGGCACAACCTTGAAATTGCGGACGATCGACCCCGCTGACGCTTACGAAGTGATCTCAGGACAACTGCTGCGCAATTTGGGCGATACTCTCTACACTTATAAGTCGGGAACTACTGAGTTAATCCCTGGCTTAGCGACAGCAATGCCCAAAGTTAGCAAAGATGGATTGACTTATACAATTCCTTTGCGTCAAGGCGTTATTTTTCACGACGACACACCGTTTAACGCAGCAGCAATGGAGTTTTCCTTGCAGCGGTTTATCAAAAATGGCGGCCGTCCATCTTTCTTATTGAGCGATGCAGTAGCATCGGTGAAAGCGACGGGCGAATACGAATTAACTTTTAAATTAAAAAAGCCTTTTGCTGCTTTTCCTTCCCTGTTGACATTTGCTGGTATTTGTGCAGTTTCTCCAAAAGCTTATGAGATTGGGGACGGCAAATTTAAACCCGATACGTTTGTGGGAACTGGACGCTACAAGTTGGCGAAGTATGGCAGCGATTCTCTCAGGTTTGATGTGTTTGATAAGTATTGGGGGGAAAAGCCGGTTAATCAAGGCATTGACATTTTGCTGCTTTCTAGTTCGTCAAATTTGTTTAATACTTTTCGGACTGGTGCGATCGATGTTGCGTATTTATCTCTGGATGCAGATCAAGTTCGCAGCTTGGATGAGGGAGCAAAAAAGGGGAAATGGCAGGAATTCGCCGCCGAGAGCAGTACAGTCAGTTATATGACGCTAAATATCAAGTCTAAACCGCTGGATAAGTTGGAGGTGAGACAGGCGATCGCCTCCGTGATGGATCGGCCCCTGATTAACGATCGCGTATTGCGGGGACAAGCGCAACCACTGTATAGTCTGATTCCCACAACCTTCGACGTTCACAAACCCGTTTTTAAGGAACTGTACGGCGACGCCAACATGACAAAGGCGAAGGAACTGTTGACGAAAGCGGGATACTCGGCGGCTAATCCGTTTATTCTGCAAATTTGGCATCCTTCTGGTTCCACAAAGCGAGCTTTGGTGGCGAGTACGATCAAAGCTTTGGCCAAACTGAAGATGGACGGGATAATGGAGGTAGAAATCAACAGCGTTGAATCTCCGACTTTGTTTCAGAATATAGAGAAGGGGATTTATCCTGCGGTGTTAGTGGATTGGTACGCTGACTTTTTTGACGCTGACAATTACATTCAGCCGTTTTTGGATTGTGCGACGGGTTCGGCGGCTGACGGGTGCTCTAAGGGTGCAAGTCAGGGGCAGGGTTCGTTTTATTATAGCGATCGAGTAAATCAACTGATCGACAAGCAGCGAAAAGAAGCAAACCCCCAAACCCGCAAAGCTTTGTTTGCTGAAATTCAGGACATACTAGGTAGAGACGTACCTTTCATCCCTCTTTGGCAGGATAAGGACTATACCTTTGCTCAGAAAAACGTGACTGGTGTCCGTCTCGAACCGACGCAATCCTTTCCCTTCTGGTTCCTGAAAAAGCAATAATTCTTTACAAGGATTTGTAAGAGTTGAAACGTCAACAATTATCTCATGTTTTGTGCACAACAGGGTGATGATTGTCACAGTTTATCGAAGAGACTAATCACCTAACTCTCTCCAAAAATGTTGGATATTATTAGAGAGAGAGACATCGCTAAGGGTGAATATATGAAACTTGGAATTTTAACAACAACTGGGCTTTTAATTGCGATCGGCTTTGCTTCTGGAGTCAAAGCAGAAAACGTATCACAAGTCAAGCAACTATTAGAAACTAAAAAATGTAGCAAATGTGACTTGACAGGAGCGCAACTTGCTGGTATGAATCTCAGCGGAGCAGATTTGAGCGGTGCCAATTTGAGCGGTGCCAATTTAAACGGTGCTAACCTCAACGAAGCCAAACTGAACGAAGTAAATCTGACACAAGCTAAATTGCAAGGTGCGAGTCTAATTGGGGCTAAAATGCACGGGGCAAATTTGGAAGGTGCTGATTTGAGTCGCGCTAACCTGAGTCTGGCTGGTTTAGTAATTGCCAGTTTGAAAAATACCAACCTCAGCAGCGCTAATTTAGTCGGCGCTAATTTAGAAAGTGCTAATTTGGCAGGTGCGAACCTGAGAAATGCTCGTCAGTCTGTAGCGAATCTAGCGAATGTCAGTCTCCGGGGCGGCAGTTTGTCGGGAATAGACTTACAGGGCGTCAACTTGCGGGATGCAAATTTGACCGGTGCAAATTTGACTGGTGCAAATCTGAACGGTTCGGACTTGACTGGTGCTAATTTAAAAGATGCCAATATGGCAAATGTAGATCTGAAAAATGCTTCTTTGCCGTAGGACGATCGCCAGTTGTTATATCAAATTCCCGTGTTTAACCAACTTAATATAATCATGTAGGGGCAATTCCGTAATTGCCCCTATAATTTTAATTATTGAATTTACTCAAAAAAATTAACTGTAGGGTGCTGATAGTTGCACCTTACACTTTGTTAGGAATGAGAATTAAATAACTTCCACAAGTTTGTGGGATGGGCGTCCCGCCCATCCCACAATAACAATTAAAATTGTAAGTTATTTAATTCGCGATCCTTAGTAATTAATCTTCCTCGTGAGTATCTTGGGGGAAACGAATAATGTCATCATCGCCGAGGTATTCGCCATTTTGGATTTCAATCATCACTAGGGGAATAACGCCTGGATTTTCGACGCGGTGAGGTGTATTCATGGGAACATAGGTTGACTGTTTCTGCATGAGAATCGTCTCGTTGTCGTTGCAGATTACTTTAGCGGTACCGGAAACCACAACCCAGTGTTCGCTGCGATGATAGTGCATTTGGGTGCTGATATGGTGGCCCGGTTTGAGTTCAATCCGATTGATTTTGTAACGATCGCCTGCGTCTATGATTGTAACTTTACCCCAGTAGCGGGTTTGTGTGCGATGATCGTCAATTGTTTCGATTGTGTCCACTGTTTCCACCATGCTGTTGATCTCGCTAACGGTGTGTATAAAAATAATTGTATTGAAAGTATATCATTCGGTAAGTGCGATCGGGCTTTTGGCTGAGTTTTAAAGGCGCTATTGAGCTTGATCAGATTAATCGCCATTGGCCATCCGTCCACAAACTGACAAAAAAGCCCTAACTTTGTTGTAGCAATTAAGCTGTTGTGCATTTAAACTGTATATTCGGCACGGGCTAGAAGCCCATCCCACAAGAGTGTTTGATTGATTTTTGACACAGAATTTAAATGTAGGGCAGGGTATTGCCTACCCATACAAGAATTGGGGTTTAATGTTCCGCAGTCAAAAGCTGAAATTCTTCAGCACTAATCCGATTTGCTTGATACAAAATCTGAGCAATTTCTGAAAGGGCTAACACAGAATGAGCTTGATAACCATTGGCTTGCAATTTATCTTTAACTCCCCGTTCGTGGTCA
>JAJAYT010000555.1 GCA_026786085.1 Microcoleus sp. CAN_BIN18
AAATTGCCTGTCATGTTCTTTCATACAAATAGGGAGCTTGGAGCAAACAATGACACCCACATTTTTAGGCATAGATATCAGTAAAAAAGACTTTCATGTCGTTTTACTGAAAGAAGAACATGGCTTAAAACCCAAAAAGTTCACTAATAATACCGCAGGATTTGAGAGCTTAAATCAGTGGCTCAAAAAGCAAGGTGTTGAAGAACTTCATGCGAGCACATGGAAGCCACCAGCATTTACGGAGATGCCCTAGCTGAATTTCTGTATGAAGCAGGCTACCAGGTGAGTGTGGTTAATCCGGCTCGGATCAAATGGTTTGCTAAAAGCGAACTTTATTGACTTTTTCAGGGAAATGGTAGGCTGCTATTTTTGACCGAAATAGATTCAATGTACCACTCAATTTCCGCATCCGTGCAAGTAATTCCATTCTGCCAAAGTTCATATTCACTAAGATCGATATCTTCATTCCAAACCAGTGCATAACCACCAGACTCAATTTTAAAATTCCGGAAAAACCCAGGATTACTTAACGTCGCAAACATCGGATTCTCTAATAACTTAGAGATGTCGTATTTTTTGATTTCAAGATTAGTAAACTTAACTATCAAGGTATTATTGTCAATAACTTTAGCAGAAACAATTCGCTCAGGTTTCATAAAAAAATTCCAGCTTCAATCATTCCGCAAAGCTGCGATCGGATCTAAGCGCGCTGCATTCCGAGCCGGCAATACTCCAGCCAACAAGCCTACAGTAAAGGATAGCCCAAAACCGGCAGCGATCGACCATACTGAAATTACAAACGGAAAACTAAACGTTGTCGCGGCCCCAAAGGCGATCGCAATTCCCAGCCCAATACCCGCCGTTCCTCCCACCGTGGACACTAAAATAGATTCCGCCATAAATTGAATCAGAATTGCTGCATTCGTAGCGCCTACAGCTTTGCGAATCCCGATTTCCTTGGTGCGTTCCACAACTGACACCAACATAATATTAGCAATACCGATGCCGCCAACTACAAGAGAGATTCCGGCGATCGCTCCCACCATCACCGTAAACAAACCTACCACATTGCTAAAAGTATTAACAATATCCACTTGATTGATTACTCGAAAATCATCCGGTTGCGGCGGATAGATATTGTGGCGCAAACGCATGATATTTTCAACTTGAAACTGAGCATCGGCTAAATCTGATTCCCCCGTAGTTTGTAACCAAAAACCAGAGATGGCAATTCCAGCCAAAGAATTTCTGCCCACAATCCGAGCCGACATATTTTTGAGGGGAATATACACTCGATCGTCCTGATCTGTACCCCCTACCGACCCCTTGGGTTCCATCACTCCAATGACTTTGTAGCGCCCTCCCTGAATGCGAATATCAGCCGATAGGGCATTAGCGCCAACTCCAAAAAGCTCGTCTCGCACTTTAGAACCGAGGACAACTACTGGTTCAGCAGCATTCAATTCATCCTCATTAAAAAAGCGTCCTGCTTGAGGTTGAATGTTCTTGACATCGGGATAATTCAAATCGGTTCCTAAGATAGAAGTAGATGAATTTTGCTCGCCATACACGACTTGCACTTGACGCTGCAAAAAAGCGGAAATTGCCTTAACGGCTGGTGCTTGTTTGCCGATCGCCCTAGCGTCATCCCAAGTCAGGGTAGTAGCAGAACCGCTTCCCTGACTAACACCACCCGATCGCGAAGCACCTGATAAAACTAACAGTACATTAGTACCCAAAGCCTTTAACTGTTCTTCAGTAGACTTTTGTACCCCCTGGCCCACTGAAGTAATCGCAATTACCGAAGATATCCCAATTATGACACCCAGCATGGTCAAACTGGTACGCAATTTATTATTCCACAGCGCCTCAGTCGCCATGAATACGATTTGAACATTTGAGATTTTGTTAATAGCTGGGGGAGTTTTTAATTTCATTGGGTAGTTGGGAATTGGGAATTGGGAATTGGTAATTGGGAATTGGGAATTGGGAATTGGTAATTAGTAATTGGTAATTGGTAATTGGTAATTGTCAACCACTAATACCAGTGGCACAACCCGCCGGGGGTTGAAACCCCCGTCTCATAGCTAAAGTCGGTTGAAACCGACTGAAAATTCGTCTGAAACCGATGTATATCAACTAACTCTTCAGTCCTCTTGAGAGGACTTTCGCTATGAGACAGGGATTTCAATCCCTGTCGGACTCGCGGACTCGCAGACTGACAACTGACAACGGACAACTATCAACTGAAAACTAACGCAAGCGAGTCCCGCCACCCGGTTGCAAACCCGGAATTCCCCCGGTTGGATTTTGCGATTTAGGCCGCAATCCGGGCGGGAAACTAATAAAGACTTGTTCATTTCCCTTTAAGCCCGATCGCACTTCTGTCTTATCATCCACCGTCATCCCTGTCTTAATCGGAATAAACACAGGCTTCCCATCCTCTCCACCGGGCACAAACACCCCTGTTTCTTTTCTTTGACGAACGATTGCCGCAGTTGGGACAACCAAAACATCTTTCAATTCACCCGCTTTAAACTCCACATTTACATTCATTCCCGATCGCAATATTTTCTTGTTATCATCAACAATCGAAGCTTTCACCTCAAAACTGGTAACATTTTGTTGGACAATTGATTGAGGCGAAATTTGAGTAACTTTGCC
>JAJAYT010000556.1 GCA_026786085.1 Microcoleus sp. CAN_BIN18
ACAATTGTATAATTTCTCCCCGACCCAATTGTTCCAGAAATCGGCGAAATTCCGACTGCAATATTACCGCCATTGCCACAGCCGAACCAGTCACCAAACTGTTGAGGGCAACGTGCAACAGTCTCAATCCAGCCCAGTTGCTCACCGCCGTCGCCAGCATCAAAATAATAAATCCCCGTACCATCCACAGCGTCCGGCGCTCCCCGACAATGACGAGTACCAAATACGCAAGCACAAATACCAGTCCAATATCGATCGCCTGAATCAATAAGGACTGAATGAGGCCAAAGTCATAGCCAGATTGTTGATTGTTCATGGTTCATCGAACCCTACCGCCTGTGAACCCCGAACCGTGATGCACTCGAACCCATGAACCATGAACAGTTGTTATTCCAATCGCGTAACTGAACAAGCCAAAAGTAAAAAGTCAAAAGACAATCATTAAGAAATCCCAATGAATTATCTTACTTTTTACTTTTTACTTTTTATTTTTTACTTTTGAGCTGCGAGTCTTTCAGGAAGACGATCGAACCTCAGCAAATCCTGGTAAGTTTCCCGCTGTACGATCGTATTAACTTCCCCATTGCTCACCAAAACCGCCGCCGGTCTCGGCACTCGGTTGTAGTTAGAAGCCATGCTGTAATTGTATGCTCCCGTAGCCGTGACTACCAGAATATCTCCCGGCTGACACTTGGGCAACTTAGCATCTTTAATCAGAATATCCCCTGATTCGCAGTGTTTACCAGCAACTGTCACTGTTTCCGTTAAAGGAGCAGACATTTGATTGGCTGCGATCACTCGATAAACTGATTGGTAGGTAATTGGACGCGGATTGTCCGACATACCGCCATCGACAGCTAAATACGTCCGCATTCCCGGAATGACTTTTTGAGAGCCAACGGTGTAAGCTGTGACGCAGGCTGTACCCACGAGCGATCGACCAGGTTCGCACAGCAATTTAGGCAATGGCAATTTATGTCGATCGCAAGCTGCAACCACTGCGGTGCAAATTGTACGAGCCCAATCTTCAATGCTTGGAGGATCGTCCGCTTCAGTATAGCGAATGCCTAACCCACCGCCAATATTAATTTCTGTCGCAGGCAAATCATAACTTTGTGCTTTTGTCAAGGCCTGAATTATGACCTCGGCTAAATCGTCATGGGGTTGCAGTTCAAAAATCTGAGAGCCGATGTGAGCGTGCACTCCCACGCAAAATAAAGACGGCTGTTCGCTGATGAACTTAAATACTCGATCGAGCGAATTAGGATCGAAGCCAAATTTACTATCGATTTGGCCAGTTTGAATGTATTCGTGAGTGTGACACTCAATTCCAGGCGTAAACCTCACCATCACGCGTGTCGGCCCACCTGTCTTGCTGCTGACACCCAATTTTCCCAACTCTGCCAGAGTTTCCAAATCGAGCCAATTGTCTGCTACGGTAACGCAGCCACTTTCGACAGCTAGCTGGATTTCCTCGCGGGATTTGTTATTTCCGTGAAAGTAGATTTTGTCGGGATGCACACCAGCTTGTAGTGCTGTGTGGATTTCTCCCGCAGATACTACATCTATACCTAAACCTTCCGAACCGGCGATCGCACAAACCGCCAAACAACTCCAAGCTTTAGAAGCATAGAGCACTTGAGATTCGCCCGGATAGTACCGTTTAAAAGCATCTCGGTACTGAGAGCTTGTGGCCCGCAGCGTTTCTTCGTCTAAAATGTACAGTGGCGAGCCAAATTGCTCTACCAAAGCTGTCACCTCGCAGCCTCCTATTTCCAACCGATCGCGACTGTTAACACTGGCTGTCAGCGGTAAAAGCTCTTGATTGGGCGATGGCTTACGCCCCGCTTCGCTACGACTTTTCGGGGCTACTTGAGACTCAGACAGGTACTGAAGTCCAGATTCCACCCTGAGAGATTGAGTTGATACCATCGGCGCAATAACTATCTTTACTGTCTTCCCCAGTGTACAATTGACGGCAAGCAATTGGGTCAAAAGCGCCCAGATTGATGCTTTTGAGTAATTCTAAAATCTAAAATCTCAAATCCCCTGTGCGTTTTCTAGAAATAAAACATCTCGCCCCAGAAGACCTGCCTAGCGCGGTAGAACTCGATCGACTTTGTTTTGGGGGACTTTGGGCGCTCGAAGGCTACAGGCGCGAGTTAGACAATCCTAACAGCGATTTATTAGGTCTGTGGACATGGGAAACAGAGGACTGCGTATCAGATCCCAACCGGGCGGGCCCGCACCATCCACCGCCCCTACAGATTCCGCCAACTCTCATCGGTATCGGTTGTTTGTGGGCAATTTTAGAAGAAGCTCACATTACCATGCTGGCAATTCATCCTCAGTTTCAACGTCAGGGTTTGGGACAAGCTCTGCTTTTGGCTTTGCTAAAATCGGCTTGTGACAGACAATTAGAGCGATCGACTTTAGAAGTGCGGGATTCTAATTTAGCGGCAGTTTCCCTGTACAAAAAGTTTGGTTTTAAAGAGGCTGGACGCCGGAAACGATATTACGAAGACACTGGAGAAGATGCTCTGGTGATGTGGCATAGCAGTCTAGGAAAACCGGAATTTGAGCGATATTTGGCGGTTGAGAAAGTGCAGATGTGCGATCGGTTGTATGAGAAAAAATGGGATTTGGCGATCGATAGTTTTGAATTATGAGCATGAGGCTCCAGAAACCGGGTTTTTTACGACAATACTTAGTTGCTGCCCGTAAACTCGGTAAAAAACCCGGTTTCTTTTGTAGGTAGAACTTACGGGGTTTAGAAACCGGGTTTTTACAACAATACTTCGTTGCAACCCGTAGATTCGGTAAAACCCAGTTTCTTTGGTCGGAGTGCGTAATTCCTAGTAAATTTACGGTTTTAAATACCGCGATAAAGCTTTAATCTGTATTTCAATATTTTGTTTTCGTTAATTGCTGCTACACACGAAAACAAACTCACTGCTCTGGGTGAAGCCTTTCATATCAGGAATATCTAATGAACATAAAATATGGACTAACCGCTATCCTTGGGACATATTTACCACATTACGACCCTCGACTTTTATGGCGATAATAACAGGCACAATCAAAGTCAAGATTGATGGCGAATTTGCGGGTATCTACACGGGTGACTTTTCCTACGATGATACACATCTGACCAAAGTCGGCGAGGAGGTTATGACCATCAATGGTGGAAATGGATATCGATCGGGACTGCTATCTTTTAACTTTAGATTTCTGGACTTTGCTACGGGTTTAACTCCTGTTACCTACACAGCTAGAGATGTTGACGAGTTCCCAGATGATCTTCCTGTTTTGGGTTTTTTGAACGGAATTCCGACTCAATTTGGCTTACGACTTCTTTCTGCATCTGAAAATGACGCATTTGGGTTCTTAGATTCCCAGCAATTTCTTTATGCCTTGCGAAATGGAACTGTTTCAGGTTGGGGGATCGTGACCTTAGAAATTAACGACTCTCCTCCTGCTCCCGTACTGGAGAACTCCTCCCCCTTGACCTCATTTTTGGCTTTTTTAGGCTTGGGTGGAGTTCACTTGTGGAGAAAGTCGAGAAAGGGAAACAAATAATCATCTTTACCAACCTAACTTGAAGCTGGGCGTAGATAGAATTACTGAGATTTTCACAATATATCCTAAGTTTGGCAAAAAAATCTAGTAAATTTACGGATTTACAATACCGCTAGAAAGCTTTAATCTGTATTTCAATATTTTGTTTTCGTTAATTGCTGCTACACACAAAAACAAACTCACTGCTGTGGGTGAAGCCTTTCAAATCAGGAATATCCAATGAACATAAAATACGGACTAACCGCTATCCTGGGGACATATTTGATATCCACATTAGGGGGAGATCCAGTTATGGCAGCTACAATCACAGGCACAATCAATGTCAACGTTGTCAACGCCCTCGATCCTAAGTTGGTGGGTGTGTACACAGGTGACTTTTCCTACGATGATACACATCTGACCAAAGTTGGCACCGAATACATGACCATCAATGGTGGAAATGCAGATCGGGCGGGGCTGCTGTCTTTTAACTTTAGATTTCTGGACTTTGCTACAGGATTAACTCCAGTCACCTATACTGCCAGTGATGATTTCAACTTCCCAGATAATCCTGTTTTGTATTTTGAGAACGGACTTCCCACTCAATTTGGTTTGCAAGTTGCTCCGGGAGATGGTGGTGGAGTTTTGGGTGGAAATAACGGATTTATGTTTGTAGATCCAGGGATATTTCAGTTCGTCTTGCGAAATGGAACTATTGGAGGTGAGGGGCTTGTGACCTTAGAAATTAACGACTCTCCTCCTGCTCCCGTACCAGAGAACGCCTCCCCCTTCGCCTCATTGTTGGCTTTTTTGGGCTTGGGTGCAGCTCATTTGTGGAGAAAGTCTAAAAAAGCAAACAAATAATCATCTTTACGAACTTGAAGCTGGGCGTAGATAGAATTACTTAGACTTTTAAAGTATTTAGTTATTTTGGTAAAAAAATCTAGTAAATTTACGGATTTACAATACCACGAGTCAGCTTTAATCTGTATCTCAGGATGTTACTTTCGTTAATTGCTGCTACAAATCAAAACAAACTCGCTCTTGTGGGTGAAGCCTTTCAAATCAGGAATATCTAATGAAAATAAAATATGGACTGACCGCTATCCTGGGAACATATTTAATATCCACATTTGGAGGAGCGACCGCTATGGCAGCCACAATAGGAGGCACAATCAAAGTCAACGTCACGGGTGGGGACTTCGCTGGTATCTACACAGGTGACTTTGCCTACGATGATACACATCTGACCAAAGTAGGCTCCGAGTTCATGACCATCAATGGTGGTGGTGGAAATGGAATTATACCGGGACTGTTATCTATGAACTTTAGATTTCTGGACTTTGCTACTGGCTTAAATCTTGTCACCTACACAGCCAGTGATGTTGATGGATTTCCAGAGTATCCACTTTTGTATTTCGAGAACGGAATTCCCACTCAATTTGCCTTGCAACTTTTTTCTGCATCTGGAAAAGATGCACTGATGTTCGGAGATCCCAAGTCATTTAATTTCGCCTTGCGAAATGGAACTATTGGAGGTGATGGGAGTGTGACCTTAGAAATTACTGAACCTACTACTGAGCCTACTCCTGTACCGGAGAACTCCTCCCCCTTCGCCTCATTGTTGGCTTTCTTGGGCTTGGGTGGGGTTCACCTGTGGAGAAAGTCGAGAAAGAGTTAGTCAACAGAAACAAATAATCTTTAACAACCTAACTTGAGAGGAATAGACAATGCCAGTAATCGATACTCCGTTTTTGGTAACAGGTGGCGAAACTAAGAACCCACCTAGCAATGCTTTTAGTCCCAGTCAGCGTGAAATAAATATTCGCGCGCCCTTTGGCGTTCCCTCTGCGGATCAATGGAGTGGACAAAAAGTATGGCTGCTGCTTCCGGGTTTCACAAATCCCGCCGATTATTACGATCCAAATCTGGCGGCAGCCATCAGGGATGCCAACCCAAACGATACGGTTTTAGCCCTTGACTGGACGCAAGTGAGCGGAACCAAGTTTTTCAATATTGGACCAGCAGGGATCGCCGCTGGAGATCTTTACAGGTCTGGTTCATGGATTACCCCAGTGGCAAAAGCCATTCGAGACAAACTTGCTCTTGAGTGGGGAATGCCAGCAGCAGCGCTCAATATTGTTGGAAATAGTCTCGGCGCTAACTTAGCCAGCGATCTTGCCGCCAGTTTTACTAGCAACGGGAGTCAAGTGACTTCGGTTACAGCCCTTGACCCAGCATCAAATAAGGCGAAAGGTTTCAGTCCATACGATAAAATTAATGGCTTCGATACTGATTTATCAAATGGATACGTATTAGATGGAAAGGGAGGAATGGCAGACCCAATCAAACGCTTAGATATTGGTGGTGCTGCGGTTTCAAGAAGTTTTAATGGCATCAGCAGTTTAGCAGGAAATGAAGCTCAAGCTGGAACTGCCAAGGAATCCTTCCTGTTTGACTTCGGCACCCCTCCGAATAATATCGCAGACCAAATTGCTCAACACAACGGTGTCGTGGCCGCCTACACAAATTTGGTGACAACTAATGCAGGTGGCAATTCTCGTTTAGCCACCAATATTCTGGGTCTGAGTGACACGCGGGCTGAACATCAATTTCGACCAAACTTCTATAAAGGGGATTTTAATGTCTCTCCTCAAGTGCATGAAGGAGTGATTCCCGTTGATGCTCAAAATAATCCTTTGTTTCTGGTTGCTGCTAAGCTTGATGGGGGAACCAACGATCGCTTCATCTATGGGACTAACAGAAACGACACATTAACAGGAACTGGAATTTTTGGAAAATATTACAATAACAACGGCAGCCATAATTATTATCTTGGGGATGGGGACGATATTGTCACTGCTGGCACAGGTAATGACATCTTTTTCGGCGGGAATGGACTTGACGCTATTGCTGGCGGAGATGGGAATAATCTGATCTTTGGTGAGGCTGGTAATGATTTGCTGAGTGCTGGTACTGGAAATGACACCATCTCTGGGGGGGATGGAAATGACAACATTAATGGCGGAGATGGCAGGAATACCATTCGCGGTGGGGCAGGTAATGATGTTCTCACTGGTGGAAATGGCATTAATATCTTGTTTGGTGGTGTGGGGAACGACACTCTCGGAGGTGGTGCGGGTCAGAACTCATTAAGAGGTTCAGAAGGCAACGGGCTATCTGGTGTTGAAGTAGATACTTTAATTGGCAACAACGGTCAATCTCTTAACGCATTTTATATTGGTGACAACACAAGCAATTGGTACTCAGTCGCTGGTAACAATGATTACGCCAATATTCAGAGGTTTAATCCAGACAGTGACATAATTTTGGGCGGTGTGAATATTGAAGCGCAAAACCTCATCACTCAAACTTTTCTCTGGGCTGGAGGTGAATTGATTGCAAAGATTGACGGTCTGTGGGCTTCGCGAATGCAGTTCCCTGTAAGGTTTTTTTAGGGTTGACTTCTCCCTGGTTTTGCAGAGGTAGCTGGGAACCGTCAATCTTGAGAGTTTAGCAACAACACTAAGAATTTTGAGGTTTGTAGTTGCGCTAAAGGAAAACTACAAACTTTTAATTGCAAGTTGGGGCTGTATTTCACGCGGTCTGGGAAGCAGTCGAGGAGGTTGCGAAAGTTGGTTTTTTGAGTGAATCGGGTTTCTGAGGTGAATGGTAGGGCGTGGAGGTGGAATAAGTGCAGGTACTGGTAGGGTACTAGGATTAGTTGGCAGCAGGTTTCGGGGATTTGGGCGATTATCTCGTTTAGGCGCAGTATTTCTGAACTTACGCATCAAAACCAAAAAAACTGGGTTTTTTACCAAATTTATGTCGTTACCAAGTATCTCGCAAAAACCAGGTTTCTGGCTACCTGTGAACTCGTTTCCGGTTGCATCAGAATGATCAGCGAGGAGACTGCACGTGCTGTTTCTGGCGCGCCAGATTAATTGCGCAAGAAACGGCATTGCCGTCTCCTGGTTTCGGTAATATTAATAATTCCGATGCTACGGGATTTAATATGAGCTCGAAGAAACCGGGTTTTTTACTACATCTGTGGGTTGTAACGAAGTACCTCCCAAAAACCTGGTTTCTGACTACGGGTGAACAGTCAACTGTCAACTGTCAACACAAAAAAAAGATGCTGCCCTCAAGTGAGGGCAGCTATTCAAGTAAAGCATTTTAAAGTCTCTCAAAACTTCTGGATTAACCTTCCGTATTTCCCGATTTATTCGGCAATTGCAAATCATCAGGGTCAACATAATGACAAACTGCTTTGTCCATACAAATCAAGGCCCAACCAGATTTATCAATGCTCATCAGCTTGTAGGATGCTGGCTGAATAAAGAAGCCTTTGTGATTGCGAGTTGCTGGTTTGATATTGACGTGGTTCTCAGTGCTCATAGTCTTAAAACTCCTGGTACTGTGGTGTTAACTAAGCTTGTATTCGGCTGGGCTGATTGCTGAATCGTCTAAGTTTTCAAATACTAGCACTGCTATTCTGAGATTTCCATAAAGTTATTTATTGATTTATTACGATATCGTAATAAATCCCAAAGCCGATTTGCGCGATCCCCGCACAAAAATCGACTGGTTTGCGTGGTTATGGCTCAAACAGCCATTGCTGGACGCGGGTGAGGCTCTTCCAATCGGGTTTTCTGCTTAACCCTTCTTCAAAGTTCTTTTTCACTTCTTCGAGCAACTCATCGGAGGCCATCAGGAGTTGCTGGGTGACTTCTATGTGGGGCCGCACGCCTTTTTCTTTGAGGTCGAGGATTGCGACTGCTAGGTTAATCCGCGCTTGGGGGTCGTGAGGGTTCAATTTAACGGCGGTTTTGGCTGCTTTTTGAGCGGATGAGGGCTTATCTTCCAATAAGTAGAGCCACGCGAGGCTGGCCCAAGCATTCCCATTTTTGGGAGATTTCAGGCACACTTCTTTGAATACGGGAATCAAATCTTTGGGGGCTTCGCCTGCTTGGTAGCGATCGAAACCGTCTTTAAACAATTCTTCAGGGGTCATTCGATTTGGGATTTTGGATGCGTGGATTTTGGATGAAAAAGGGCATTGGGCTATTCAAAACTGTTTGCCTAATGCCCTATTTTCAGGTTTTATGTTGAAAAAGAACTGCCGCAGCCGCAAGTTTGAGTAGCGTTGGGGTTGGTAAACTGAAAGCCGCCGCCGATCATGGCGTCGCTGAAATCGAGTACCAAACCGTAGAGATAGAGGATGCTTTTGCGATCGCACACTACCTGAAAGCCTTCGTAATCGAACACTTCGTCGTCTGATTGCACAGTGCTGGGGTCTGCGAAATCCATCACGTAGGACATCCCAGAACAACCGCCCTGCCGCACTCCTACGCGCAAACAGAGGTCTTTGCCTTGCTTTTCTCTAAGGCCTAAAACTTGACGGACTGCGGAGTCCGTCATTTGAACGCCCCGCTTTTGTGAAATGGCTTGAGTCATTTGCCGAACTCCTGTTCTTGTTGAATGCTAAGAGTTTGTCTTATTGACTTATTGTACAGCACTGATGGAGCTTAGGCTGTTGAGGGTTTATGATTGAGAAGCAGCGGTTGACCCTTTGTGGCACCGCAACCATGCTTCACCCAACGGGCTTACTCTAATGGCAGCGCTGAATCGCTCTACTCTTCGTCGGCTACAAAATTTACCTCAAATTCCCAGCGTGTGGGAGGGCGATCGCCGACCCTTGTCTAATGCTGACTCACACATGATGATAGATGAGGATGACATCCTAGAAGGTGGTGGTGAGTGTATTCTCTGGGTGGATGGCTCTGAAGGAGTCGTGAGGGCTATGGATATGGTGGCCCCAGATGCGGGCCCAGAGGCGATCGTCCGCGCCTTGCTACGCGCAATGGAACATCCTCAAAGTCCGGGCCCGGCTGTCCGTCCCCAAAAAATAGTAGTCAAAAACCGAGAAATTCAATTTTACCTCCGGGGCGTACTTCAAGATTTGGGAATTGCGATCGACTACGTGCCCGAATTGCCCCTAATTGACGAAATATTTCGGGGAATGGAAGAGGTGGCTGTCAATCGGCCTCCCGAGTTGCCACCTCAGTACGCTGAAGTCCTAATGGAAAAAGCAGCTCAAATTTGGCATGACGCTCCCTGGAAAACTTTGAGCGAACACCAAATTATCTGTATTGAAATCAATCAGTGGGATGTCGCCAGCCTCTATGTGTCCGTACTGGGCCAGGGCAGAATGGATTACGGTGTTTTGCTATATCGCTCCCTAGAATCCTTGAAGCGGTTTCGAGAGCGAGTCGTCAACGATGACTGTTTTGAAAATTTAGAACAGGCTTTTTTAGGGCAAGATTGTTTGTTTCTCACCTTTGAAAGTGCTGCGGATATGGATGAGGAGGATGAGGATGAAATTGATTTAGCTGATTTGCCTCCATCGGAAATTGAACCGAATTTTGGCAACCTGCATCCTTTGGAAGGTTTGCGATCGATTCTTTATGAAGAAGAAGCCCTGACGATGTTAGTTGCTCTTGAAGCATTTCACCGCTTTTTCCGCAATGGCCGTCGCAAACTTGCAGCAGAAACATTTCCAACTCTCAGCAGCCGCTACCGCATCCCTGTTCCCCAGCCTGACGGAGGAACTCAGCAGGTATCTGTTAAAGTTTCGACGATGCCTGATGTGTCGGACGAATTATTAGAGATGCTTGGTGATGACGATGATGATGACGATGATGAATTTGAAATGCCGTTGCTCCGGGACGATTTAGTACCGCAAAATTCATTTTTGAGCCTGGGTGCTGTACCTTGGGAAACGGTAGAGTTCCTGCGCGCAAGTGTCCAGTTTCACCAAGGTGCAGAAATTGAGATAAATGCCGCCGGAGATGGTTTACCAGTGGTAATGATCCAAACTTCTAATCCGAAGGCAAAAACGATGATTCAGGATTTAAAAGAAGCTGGAGGGGTAAAGGCAATTGGTTTTAATCCGGGCGAAAATCCTTTTCAAGATGAGCAATATGACTTGGGTATTTTGCAAACTAAAAATGGGGATCTATACTTGTTTGGGGAGTTTAATGAAAGCGATCCGGTGCATCAAGAAGCTCGCAAGAAGTGGGATCGCCGCTGTAAATCAACTAACGGTTGGTGCGGTTTGATTATTGCTAAAGGGTTGATGGGTGCTTCTCGCGGCCAGCCTCAGTTTAAGGATATGGTCGCTTTGCTTGAGGTGCGCTGGGTGTCGGCTAAAGACTTGGGAATTGGGCCGCTTCAGTTGATGCCGATGTTTTAAAGGAAGGAAGAAGGAAGAGGGAAGAAGGAAGAAGGAAGAGGGAAGATGTAAAAGTCATCTGTAAGGTGCGCAGTGCGCACCCTACTTAGTGAATTATTCAGGAGAATTATTATGTCAAATTCTACTCAAAAGCGAGAAGTGTCGATCGCCCTTGACGCCGAATTCGCTGACAAAATCGACCAGCTTACTGATAATTGGACGGAGGCGATCGAGCAAGCTCTCCGTCTCTGGTATGCTAAGCAGATAGAAGATAAATTGCGGAAATTTTATCTCAACCGCAGCCAAGAAGATATTGACTTTGAAGAAGAATGGGCAACATTTGCCGAGGAACAAATGGAAGAAATTTTAATAGAGGAAGGTCTTTGATACAATGACAGAAGCTTATCCGCAACAAGGCGAAGTTTATCTGGTGAGAGCTTTGCGAGCGATAGGAGATACTAAAAAACGTCCTGTTGCTGTCGTTTCCATAAATAGCCGCAATGAATTGAGCCGTACTGTACTGATTGTGCCTTTTACTAGCGATTTGAGCGGGGGGGGGGAAACTCCGACTCGGATTTTGATTCCTGCGGGGGTAGGAGGGTTAGAATCGGACTCACTCGCTGTCTGCGAGCAAATTCTAGCAGTCCAAAAGACTTATCTGGAACAAGGCCCTTACGGTGAAATTAGTGCGGATTTTTTAGGGAGAATTCAGAGAGGGGTGCAAGTCGCGATCGGCATTTACGAACTTTAATCATGTTTCTGATATTCTAAAATTTGTTACAATTTGTAAAAATAGTGTAAAGGATAGGTAAAATGCGGGTTGCGATCGCGGGTGCGGGACTGGCTGGAATGACAACAGCCGTTGATTTAGTGGATGCCGGCCACGAAGTAGAAATTTTTGAATCCCGTCCCTTTGTCGGCGGCAAAGTCGGCAGTTGGGTAGATCCAGACGGCAATCACGTTGAAATGGGTTTGCACGTCTTCTTCGGCTGCTATTATAACTTATTTGCTCTGATGAAAAAAGTGGGAGCTTTTGACGATTTGCTCCTCAAAGATCACGTCCACACTTTTATCAATCGAGGTGGCGAAACCGGTTCTTTAGATTTTCGCTTTCCGGTGGGTGCTCCTTTGCACGGGTTGAAGGCATTTTTTACTACATCTCAGCTATCCGTACAAGACAAAATCCAAAATTCGATCGCCCTGGGAACTAGCCCGATCGTCCGTGGTTTGATAGACTTTGATGGAGCAATGAAAACTATCCGTAAGTTGGATAAAGTTAGCTTTGCTGACTGGTTCCGGGGTCAAGGCGGCAACCAAAACTCGCTCAAAAGACTCTGGAACCCGATCGCCTACGCACTAGGTTTCATCGACACCGAAAATATTTCTGCCCGGTGTATGTTGACAATCTTCCAATTCTTTGCAACAAAAACCGAAGCCTCTATGATGCGGATGCTAGCCGGTTCTCCCAGCGAATATTTGCACAAACCAATTGTGGAATATTTGGAAAGCAAAGGAACTAAAATTTACACGCGGCGCCGAGTCCGAGAAATTCAATTTGAAGAAGCCGCAGAAACGCGCGTGACAGGTTTGGTAGTAGCTAACGGCGAAACAGAAGAAAATATTACCGCAGATGCCTACGTTTTCGCCTGTGACGTGCCTGGAATTCAAAAAATATTGCCCCCAGCTTGGCGCAAATGGTCGGAATTTGACAATATTTATAAGTTGGATACTGTGCCGGTTGCTACAGTTCAATTACGGTTCGACGGTTGGGTAACGGAAATGGAAGATGAAGCGAAACGCAAACAGTTGAGTCATGCTGTAGGAATTGATAATTTGCTATATTCAGCAGATGCAGATTTTTCTTGTTTTGCAGATTTGGCACTAACAAGTCCCAAGGATTATTATAAAGAAGGACAAGGTTCTCTGTTGCAGTTAGTTCTGACACCGGGCGATCCGTTTATCAAACAAAGCAATGAGGCGATCGCCCAACACGTACTCAAGCAAGTTCAGGATTTATTCCCCTCAGCACGGGAATTAAATATGACTTGGTTCAGTGTAGTTAAGCTCGCTCAATCTTTGTATCGCGAAGCACCGGGAATGGATGTTTTCCGCCCTGCTCAAAAAACTCCTGTTCCTAACTTCTTTCTAGCCGGAAGTTACACTCAGCAAGATTACATTGATAGTATGGAAGGAGCGACTCTTTCAGGACATCAAGCGGCCAAGGTAATTCTCGAAGCTTACGGTCATTAGTTGTTAGTTATTCTCTCGTTCCCAGGCTCTGCCTGGGAATGCCGATCGGGAGGCTCTGCCTCCGGTATTCGAGAGTCCAAGCGAGGCAGAGCCTCTGGATATGTGTTACCAGGCAGAGCCTGGTAACGAGAAAAGAAACAATTCTTCAATCTAAAATCTAAAATCTAAAATAGAATGACTGATTGGTTAGAACATAGCGTACAAGTAGAAGTGGCAATTCCTATCGAATTAGCGTGGGAACTTTGGTCTGATTTAGAGCAATTGCCGCGCTGGATGAAGTGGATAGAATCTGTTCATCTTCTCGAAGAAGATCCAGAATTGTCGCGCTGGAAACTCGCAACAGGTGGGTTAGAATTTAGCTGGCTTTCTCGGATTCTGAAATTAGTGCCGAATCAGATAATTCAGTGGGAATCGGTAGACGGTTTGCCCAATCGTGGTGCGGTGCGATTTTACGATCGCAAAAACAGCAGCATTGTCAAACTGACGGTAGCTTATGGAGTTCCCGGCTGGCTGGCAACATTGATGGACAATTCATTTGTAGGGCGAGTTGTTGAATCGACTCTTCAGGCTGACTTGGAAAGGTTTAAAGAGTATGCCCTGAAAGTTAAGGCGACATCTTGAATTTTGAGGACTAAAGTCCTGACTACAAACCGCATCTTCGTTTGTAGTCAGGACTTCAGAGAGATAAGACTCGGCGGTTGAAACCGCGACTACACAAACGATGTCCGCCTCCGCGGACTAAGAAATCAAGGGGATATTTAAGTCGGATTTGGTATTGCCTCAGTATCATAGAAATATGCTGCTGATTGCTTCCCGGTTCAGTTATGAGTTATTGCCTAAACCCCGCCTGTCAAAACCCGCAAAATGCCGATCGTACCCAATTCTGCCTGAGTTGCGGCTCCAAACTGTTGCTCAGAGAGCGTTACCGCGCCATTAAACCCCTCGGGCGCGGCGGTTTCGGCCGCACTTTTTTAGCAATAGACGAAGACAAACCATCAAAACCGCGCTGTGCAATTAAACAGTTTTTCCCCCTATCCCAAGGAACCAGCAGCAGCGAAAAAGCAGCAGAATTATTCAACCGAGAAGCCGTGAGGCTGGACGAATTGGGGAAACACCCGCAAATTCCCGAATTGCTGGCGCACTTTCAGCAGGAACGCTATCAGTATTTGGTGCAGGAATTTATAGAAGGTCAAAATTTACAGCAAGAATTGGCGGGGGCTGGGCCTTTCAGCGAAAATCAGATTCGTAGTTTGCTAAATGATTTATTGCCAGTATTAGAATTTGTACACTCGCGCAGTGTAATTCACCGAGATATTAAACCACCAAATATTATCCGCCGCCACATTTCTCAAACTCCAATTATTTATACTTACCCAAAATTAACCGGGGAATTAGTTTTAGTTGATTTCGGCGCTGCCAAACTTGTGGAGGGTTTGAGAGAAACCGGTACTGTAATCGGTTCGCCCGAATTCGTCGCGCCGGAACAAATTCGAGGTCAAGCGGTTTATGCCAGCGATTTGTACAGTTTGGGCGTTACTTGCATTTATTTGCTGACTCAAATATCTCCGTTTGATTTGTTCGATATCAATCAGGATGTTTGGGTTTGGCGAGATTTTTTGAAGGTTCAAATCGATCCGAAATTGGGTCGCATCCTCGACAAAACGATCGAACCGAGTCTCAGTCGCCGCTACAAATCTGTAGCTGAGATACTCCAAGATTTGCAGCCGCAGCATTCGGCTGTGCAAGTTCCGATTCCGGCGGCCCCGGCAATTTCCGTGCCACAGAGGATGCCTGCGGTGCAGAATGCCGTGCCGCGAACGGTTGCAGGCACAATCATACCTGTGCCGCGGATGCAGCGGGTTGTGCCGACGCGCGCGCCTACTTGGAGGTGCGTTCATACTCTGGTAGGGCATTCCCAGGCTGTCACGTCGGTAGCTTTTAGTCTCGATGGCGCGACTTTAGCTAGCGGGAGTGAGGATAAGACGATTGAGATGTGGAAGTTGGACGCGGGTAAGCGGTGGTACACTCTCACGGGTCATTCTGACTGGGTGACTTGTGTGGCGTTTAGTCCTGATGGCGCGACTTTGGCTAGCGGTGGCCGGGATAAAACGATTCAAATTTGGGATTTGAATAAGGGTAAGTGGTGGTACGCTTTGCGCGGCCATGAGGATCGGGTTTATGCTGTGGCCTTCAGTCCCGATGGTCAGGTTTTGGCGACGGGGAGTCGCGACAAGACTGTGCAGTTGTGGAATTTGAATAAGGGAAGGCGGATTTCGGCTTTGAGTGGGCACGCTGGTGGGGTGGAGGCTGTGGCTTTTAGTCCTGGTGGGGAGTTTTTGGCTAGTGGTAGTCGGGATAAGAGTTTGCAGTTGTGGGATTGGCGCAATGGTCGATCGATTTGTACTTTAGCAGAGCATGGGGATTGGGTGCGGGCGATCGCCTTTGCTGCGACTTCCTCTTCTATCTCCCCCCTTTCTCAAGGGGGGGCTGGGGGGGGATCGGTTTTGGCGACGGGGAGTCGGGATGGTACGGCGAAGCTGTGGCGGGTGGATGCTGAGGGGCGAGGTACGCTGCTGCGAAGTATGAGGGACAATTCTGGGGATGTTTTGTGTGTGGCGTTAAGCCGGGATGGTGGGGTTTTGGCGACGGGGAGTCGGGATGGTTCGATTTATTTGTGGGATGCGGCGACGGGGGGTTTGCTGGAACTTCTGACGGGGCACGGGGGGGAGGTTTTGTCGGTGGCGTTTGGTGCTGATGGGAGTTTGGCTACCGGTTCGGGCGATCGAGCTGTGAAGATTTGGCGGGTTGGGAATTAGGGCGGTGGCTGTGGGTGGCTTGAAAAATTTTATTTTTGTGCTTGACAGGCGATCGACTGTTGTGCTAAGTTATTAATTCGTGAGGACACATAGCTCAGTTGGTTAGAGCACTACGTTGACATCGTAGGGGTCACTGGTTCGAGTCCAGTTGCGTCCATTTTATTAAACCCGCTCTGGTAGCGGGTTTTGGTGTTTTTGGTGTTGGATGGTGTGGTAAGGGCGATCGACTCCCTAGATAAAGGTCAGCCTGTAATTCCGATGTGGTTAAATGTGATTTATCAGCAGTTGAATGATAGACTCAATGAGCGGAACGAATATGCTTATTCTGTATGGGAAGTAATGGTTGATGACCAATAGAAATACACAGCCTGATGAGGGGATATTCGATTCTGCCCTGACAAATCAACGTCCAGTATCAGAAACCTTCTTCATTGATTTTTCTGCTGACCAAACAATTGCCCAGAATGTTCACCAATCTGATGAAGCAGTGCAGCGTCGGATTCGCCAGTTCATGGAAGATGCTAACAGTCCAACTCAATTTTTATTTGACTTCCAGACATACGGTAATGATTCCGATGTAGAAGTAGCAGCAGATTTAAACGGTGGAGCAATTGCAGCAATTGACTCTACAGATGTTTTACCTATTACTGATTTAATGAATACATCCTTTTACGCCGTTGGGGTTGGATGTATTACAAGTCGAAATCGCCATAGTCCAGAGGTTGTTTTGACTACTACAAACACTCGCTATGCAAGACCTGATGAAATTGCAGCAAATGATAGCGATTTGTTTACTTTATGTGACGAATTGGACAACATTCGTCAGACTAAAGGCTCTTGGGCTACCACATTTCGGGAATATCAAGAACGAAAAATTGCAATTGATTGTGAGCAAGAAACTGTTTTGCTGGATGGACCTGTTTTTACTCAAAACTTGATTACTCAGCATTCGGGACGAGAGCTTTATTCTAGAATGATGCAAACAGGGAAGCGTTTTATTGGTGTAATCAAAGATTTGGGCAGTTCATGGGCAATTAGTAAGTGGACAGCCATGAGTTTAGAGCGAGGGGAGGGATTCGTTCTGTGTCCTATCCAAGAGCAATATCAACGACGGTTTAGAGATAACAGAAGCATTAATAATTGGATTGGTGCATTACCTGGGCAGTATGTCCGGGTCGTTTATCGTCCCGCAGAGAAAGCATTTGCCTTTGAATGCGCTCTAGCTGATTTATCATACGCAGTCAGCCTATTGCGACAAGATGCTAGTCCAACAATTAACCACGAAATCCCGCTTTTGCTGGAAACGGTTGATTGGCATCTCAGAGGAAGCAACAACTCCCAGGCAATTCAACACTCCTTTATTAGCGAGATTCAGCGCAATAACTATCGTATGGGAGTAGATATTACAAATGAAGGTAACTACCGATGACACTAATTCAAATTCCTGACACAATCAATTCCGACTTAAGTTTGATCTGTGGCTACACTTTTAATCAGCCAGAGTTATCAGCCAACGATTTCGTAATCGTTGAAGATCTCGCAAGCCACAGGAACTATTTTGGACAAGTAGTTGGGCCACAAGCAAATTTGAATCGCTCGGCACTTGGCCCACAAGATAACGCGACAATCAATGCTTTTGAGCAGCTAGAGCAGAAGAAATACACTCGTGAAGTTGTAGTTAGAGAGGTTTATTTTTATCAGGTAAACCTGATTAAAGATATTACTCAAGAACCACCAAGTAGCGTTCGTCGGCGACCTCAAATTGGCTCTATTGCAAGACAAGCCACTGAAGAGGAGATCATCAGATACTTAAACTTGCCCCCTGCGGATGAAAGATATCGAATTGGACAGATTATCGATACAAACATTGGCATTTATATCAATCCCCGAACTCTTTTCTATCAAAGCTTGATTGCTGGTGCAACTGGGAGCGGAAAAACTAATTCTTGTGCCAATTACATCCGCGCAGCATTACAAATGGGTTTTGCAGTTATTATTTACGATCACAAGCCGGATTATCAGCATATTGATAGACCCAATCAAGGTGCTATAGATATTTTAAATGGGAATGGTCAAACAGACCAAAATACAACCTGGATTCAAGGAATCAACGCTGATTATTACTACTTAGGAGAGGACTCAACTGCCTTCCAAGGTACTCCAATTGCTATTCCAGCTTCAGAGTTTGATCCAGCAGTTCTGGCAGCAGTAATGTACTATCCTCCTAATGAAACTAACTCTCGTGAAGAATTTGAGACTTTATTAGAAGAATTTGACGACGAGCAACACGCCAATCAGAATGGTAACGAGCCAGTAATTTGGACACTAAGGGACTTTTTCCAATGGGTCACTAGCAACCAAAATCCTTGGCAGCCACCTGAATCTGCCAGAGAGCGACTGGGAGGAAGACAAGCATCAACTTACAAAACTATGGTGAGCAAAATGCTCCGTCGTAATCGTCGTCCTGCTTGGGTTGACGGTGGACTAGCAATCCGTCCAACAGCGAATCCTAACGGTACTAGACCCACAAGATCCAGTCCGAGTGCGGCTGTATTTGGTCAAGATCAAACTCCTCAGCAACCACAATGGTTTGATCCTGCTAATCTATTACAACCTGGAAGAGCATTAGTTATCCGTGTGGGACAGGCGGGTGGAGGACGTGACTATGGATTGTTCCTAAACTATATGCTTAAACGAGTTTACGAGCTCAAAGAGCAACGTCAGATTACTTTCCCAGTGCTACATCATATTGATGAAGCTCAAGACCTTTTCAATGGTAGTAAACAGTTTGCCTCTGCAATGGGCAATGTACTTAGTGAAGGAGTCCGTAAAGGCAGAAGCCGACAAATTGCTTTTACTATTGCTGTTCAGAGTGCTGCTCAAATACCTGATGATATTTTGAACAATTTAAACACTCGCATTATTCATCGCCATAACCGAGCCAGTGAAGCGCAAAGAGCATTAGAGAAAGCCTCGGATGCCCAAATTTCAATGACCAAGAATTTTGGGCCTGGTGAAGCACTTGTCGATCTATTTGGTGCTTCAGCAGTAGTTAATGCTAGAATGCGTTTATCGCCTTTTCAACTTACTACTGAGGAGTTATTGCAGCAGCAAGAACAAGCCCAGGAAGAAATACAATTCTAGTTCCAAAGAAAACTCATAAATTTGCTGAATAAAATTTAGCCCATGTCTAAAATATCGAAACAACAGCCAGAGATACTGGCTCCATCTTCTATCGTCCTAACTATTGTTGTAGGTTGTCAGGAGGAAAACAATCAATGAAAGATAATTTCTCTGAACAGCAATTTGCTATTATCCCCACCGTTGTTAGTGGCAATCAAGAAACGGTTATTGTCGATTTCTTGAAAACGGCTAAAGAATTACTGAGGCAAGCTAGAACACTAGAAGACACTCAGGATGCTTGGCAAAAAGTAAATGCGCTGGAAGCTCTCTCTAAAAAATTCCGATTAAGTAAGGATGTGCAGCTTGACGCTACTGAATTGCGAATTCGGATTGAACGTCGATTAGGAGAAATGTTAAATAAAAAAAATAAAAACGGAGAAGGAGATATAAAAAACCACAATCAAAACTCAGTTAAGGTTGATTTGGATTCGGAGGATTCTAAAAGCATCCCATTAAATCTTAATTTAACCAAAAATGATTTGTCAAAATTCCAGGAACTTGCAAGCAGTCCACAAAAAGTATTTGAGGCTGTTATAACGGATTTGAGGACTGAAGCAGCCATTAAAAAGCAGACAGCTTTATCCACAACCGGAATACTACGGGCTATTCGGAATGAGCATAAAAAAGATAGCGAACCACTATTTAGCCCTATTATCAAGCCTTCTGACAACTGGAACTTTAGCACGGTTCAATATGGTCGGATCGATGAACAATTGGGGGAATACAGAGGTTACATTCCTGGAGAAATTTATGCTAACTGCTTCTGGTACTACGTCAAGCCAGGGGATTTAGTAATTTCACCGATGGCAGGATCTGGTCAGGTTTTGCGAGTGTATGAAGCTCGTCAAGAATGGATGGGTCAGCACGTTTATGATTTTAAATTAAAAATGTTTGATCTGACTCCACGCGGGAAGTACAAAGATTTAATTACTCAACATGATTTGACAAAAAGCTTCCCGGTTGAAAATCCTGATTACATTGTTATGGACATTCCTTATTATGGGATGGTGGCCCAACAGTATTCTAACAAGCCTGAAGATTTAGCTAACATGGCTTTAGAAGATTGGCAGGTAGCAATGGGGGCGATAGCAAAAAATTGCGCTGTCGCGCAACGTTCAGGAACCCTTTGCACCGTTATATCTTCCAACTATCGAGATGTAGCAAAAGAATTAATTGTGATGGTTACAGACATAATTCGAGCATTGTGGGAATCTGCTGGCTATACGCTTTACGATAAAGCTTATTCAAGTCGAAGAATCCAGCAAAATCAAACCCCACAGATGGCGCGAATGAACAATCATGCTAAAGCCAATCGAATTATGCTGACTGATATCACAGAGATTTTGACATTTCGGAGGGTATAAAGGAAATGGATTTAGAAACATTACTCGATCGCATAAACCTTGGAGAAGACCAAGACATTGAATTTAAGTCTGCTGACGGTGGTTTCCCCAATGAAGTTTGGAAAACTGTATCAGCATTTGCAAATACAGATGGTGGCTATATTGTTCTAGGTGTCACGGAAAATCGAAATCGGTTCGAGATTTCAGGTGTCCGCAATCCTAACGTTTTACTTAAAGAGTTTTGGAATAATCATAATAATCTGCAAAAACTGAGCTTCTCAATTTGCGGCAATTCTGACGTACAAACTTTGAAGATAGAAGATCGTAATTTAGTTATTATTAAAGTTCCCAGAGCAACAAGAACGCAACGCCCAGTTTATATTAATAAAAATCCCATGATGGGAACCTATAAACGTAACCATGACGGGGATTATCCTTGCACTGATGATGAAGTTCGTCAAATGTTGCGCGATGCCAGCAACGATCCTCAAGATATCCAAATTTTAGATAACTTTGACCTTGGCGACCTCGATCCAGAAACTTTAAAATCTTTTCGCCAACGGTTTAGTTCCAGAGAACCAGATCATCCTTGGCTCGGATTCGACGATCGCAATTTATTGATTCAGTTAGGCGGATGGAGGCGCGATAGAAATACTGATAAAGAAGGGTTAACTATAGCTGGTTTACTGATGTTTGGGAGAGGAAATAGTATTTTAGATGCACTTCCCCGCTATCAGCTAGACTATCAAGAACGACTGTCTAACGATCCAGAAGTTCGCTGGACATATCGGCTGACACTTGATGGCAAGTGGGAGCCGAATCTTTTCAATTTTTATTATCGCGTCTATAGTCGTTTAGTTAATGATTTAGATATTCCCTTTAAACTAGATAAAGATGCCGTGAGACGAGGAGAAACTCATGTCCATGAAGCTGTTAGAGAGGCTCTGGTAAATGCTTTAATTCATGCCGATCATTTATCTTCTCGTCCTGTTGTAGTAACTAAGTTTCCTAATGGTTTTTTATTCAATAATCCAGGTCGATTAAGGATTTCTCTTTTGCAACTTTATGATGGGGGTATCAGCGATCCGCGCAATCCTAAACTGCAAACAATGTTTCAAATGCTTGGTTTAGGTGAAAAAGCCGGCTCTGGTTTTAGAAAGATTCTACGAGCCTGGAAAGAACAACAATGGTTTAGGCCACTCGTCTCAGAAAAATTCGATTTAGAAATGACATCAGTTGCCCTACCAATGCTTAGTTTAATTCCCGAAGACGTTGAGCAAGAACTAAAAGAAATAGTGGGAGATAACTACTGTCAACTAACAGAATTAGATCGGATTATTTTGGTACTAGCTCATCAGTTTGGAGAAATTAGTAATAGTGACATTCAGTGTTACAGACAGGAACATCCTAGAGACATAGGAGAGTGCCTAAAGCACTTGGTCAATAACGGCTGGTTGGCGCAATCAGGACGTGGGCGTGGAACTCAGTACGCTCTACCAAATAAAGGTCAACCTGATTTACTTTCTTTGATTCCAAGCTCTGAACATTACGAGCCAAGCTCCGAACATTACGAGCCAAGCTCCGAACATTACGAGCCAAGCTCCGAACATTACGAACCAAGCTCCGAACATTACGAGCGTCTGCGAAAGATTGCTGCACCAATTCGCGACAAAGGTCGCACCAGCAAAGAGCTTGTCGAGCAGGTTATTTTAGAACTTTGCTCCGAACATTACTTGCAACTCCGAACATTAGCTGAATTATTGGGTCGTGTGCCAAATAGTGTAAGGAACCACTATGTAAATCCGATGTTAAAGAAGGGTTTATTAGAGGCACGATACCCTGATGAACCAACTCATCCTCAGCAAGCATACAGAACTTTATTGTCTCCAGGAATCAGCAATATTTCTGATACTCCGTCATCTTCTCAAACCTCACAAAACCTCCTTGACAGCAGCCTTCCGCCCAAAATGCCGGAACTTTAAACCTCGCCCCACAGTTGGGACATTCCGATCGCAACTTTAACCAATCTCGATACTAATGCCGATCGCACCCTGAATCCCAGCATCCCCAAATCATGACAACTCCCATCACCCAGTAGGGACACGACACAGCGCCGTGTCCTTAGTCGTAGCTTATCGACGACAGCCTTCAGCGATCGCCCTTAACACCGCTAGCCGCACTTCAGGATGAGCTTTCTCCAGCCCGTTAGCCCGAAAAATCCAGTGTCCGCCACCCGCGTGCTCGATCGCAATCTTCTGTCCATCAGGCAAAACTATTTGCCACCAATTCAACACAGTGGCTTTAATCAATTGGCACTGAATCTCGCTCAATTGAGCCTCCATCAGTTTCAGTTGACGCATGATTGGGTTTTGGGCTGATGACTTCATGATTTTTCTCCTTAAATGAATTTGACAGTTTTTCTGCTGGGATTTCAGTTTGCTTATTTTTCAACTTAATTTGACTTGCTGAGCTTTTAGCCTTAACTTTACCTTCCGAACTTTTAGCCTTCACTTCCCTTGTACCACCTTTATGCTCAATTTTCACTCCAAAACCTTTAGATTTGACTTTGTTTGGAACAGAAATTGAACTTTGTTCCGCTGCCGGCTTCTGAAATTCCGCGTCTAATTGGTCTAAAATCTCCTCTTGTTCGGGAGTGTGTTCCGCTGGCTGCTCTAAATTTCTGGGGTTGTATTCGTCAACCAGCCTCGCCAAGAATTCCGAAATTGACTGTCCCGCAGCGGCTGCTTTTTTGGTTAAAAGAGCGTAGGTGTCGGTTTGAATCCGAATTTGTTTGAGCCGAAGGTTGGGATTGTTGTCAACTGTTTCGGCAATAGTGACTGCGGTAATCCTTTCTTTTGGTATGACATCCACAACTTCTTGCCACTTTTCTTGTAAAGCACAGTCGCCGTATTGGTCGGTTACTGCGTGTTTAAATAAAGGGACAACTTGAGCCACGCAGCTAGGCAAAATCTCAAATCCGGCTTTAATTAAGCGCAGGCAAATGGCCGCCGATTTGATAATTTGCGTGCAGTAAAAATACTGCCTGCCTAATGCTTGTTCGCAGTAAATTTTAAAAGTTTTGAACTTGTGTTTGTACAATCGCAGTTTTCGGATCGCGTCCAGCATGATTCCTTGTCGCACGTAGTCTAGGAATCCCCTTTTAATTTCGCCTGTGAGGTAGTCTAAATCGTGAAAGGGAGATTGATTCTGGATTTCTTCTTCAAAGTCTAGCAGCGGGCCTGCAAAGTGAAAGTTGGAGGCGATATCGCCTAGGTAGAGGTTTTCGGTAGATGTGGTCACGATCGGGAATGGGTGGAGAAATGGAACGATAGCACGGAAGTTGTGCGATCGCCAAGTACAGAAAATTCTTGGTCTGGATGTTTGATATGGTGTTGAGTTGGGCTGCAAGGTCGATCGACCTTTTAAATGCCACTACCTCATCGAGTGCATCTCAATGAGTGGAAGGGCTCTCCCATTCCGGGAAACAATTTATTAGACATATCCCAAAAACATCAAAGTCACTCTGACATTGGGTTTCAATGATGTTTGCCTCTTTTTCTAATTTATCTTAATTTATTACATTCCTGGACGCAAATTTTAAATTTTTACACTACCAATAGTGTAAGGTGCGTCCTAAGCACCCTACAAATTAGATTTGAAGGAAAACAGCATTTCCAATTGAGCAATTGAGGGTTCTGGGGAAGTGGTGGCAACACTAACTCCTCGAATAGAATTGAGGACTTCGGCGGTGGGTGGGGACACTAAAGTCGGTACTGCTTTGAGCAGGTATTGGTTAGCCCAAGACATCGTTTTGTCCATATCCAAATAAAAGTAACCCCGATCGCCCGGCGAGACAGAAGTGGCGATCGCCCCAAAACTCGGACTACTGCTTAACGGCTGCGGCGGCTGGGCAATCATGACATCCACTAAAGGCCCGCCGAAAGCGACAAACACCGTATTTTGATTCAGCCAGCCGTGTCCGAATAAAGTCCCTTGCTGGGGTATTGTCCACTCTGTAACCTCCTTTCCCTGGACTTGTCGGGGGGCGATGCTGACTGTAGGATTGCTTTTGGCGATCGCATCGAGTTTTTTGAGCATCATTTCTGCTGCGGGGCGATCGTTCGTTTCAAAAATCATCGTCGCGCCCATGCCAAACTGAGACAAAATACCTTGATTAGAAGCGATCGCCCCGATCGCAAATTCCCCATTCATCCAACCAAAAACCTCTCGATCCGCATCCAAATCCAACCGCTTAAAACTATCCCTAACCTGCTGAATAATGCCGTTAATTTCCGGGCTATCTTTCGCCTCAGCTTTCGCCTGCGACCAAATTTCATCTATGCCCTTACCACCAACTAAAGCAATAGTTTCACCGGGAAATTTCGGCAACAATTTCGATGCAGCCTGTGGATTTTTGCCAGCTAATTTCGGGTCTAACTCAGCAATAGTTTTTACCCTCAATCCCGCACTATCCGCCCCAATTCCTGCAATCAAAGACTTAACTTGTTTGAACTGCCGCATCGCTGTCAAAGGCAACTTCATATCTTCGGGCAAATTTGCTTTCAATTGCTCCATAGCCGCCGGATAGTCAGCAATATAAATAGTTGCGATCGGATTTTCTACTCCTGCACTTTCAGAGAAAAACTTACTTGTACTCTGCTGCGTGGCGAGGGAAGGCTGTCCTTTAAAAGTATCTATCGCCAATTCCACAGGCTTTTTGAAAGGAGCGATGACTAATTGCTCGTCGAGCAAAGCTACACTATAACCCTTGCCACTTGGTTCTGAAATCTCAGAAATTTTCACCCCTTTGTACTCGCTTTCCTGAGTTTTTGTACCGGGCTGAGATTTTAATCGATTAGCAAAATTCCAAGCGCTAATTTTATCTTTGACACTTACCACCAGCAGCAGTTTCGGCGGTTCAGTCTTCGCCTCACCGTCAGGGGGAAGCAAAGCCACCATCACGCCGCCCAGCCAAGGCTTTAAGTCCTTGTCATAGTCAATTTCAGTGCCTGCCAAGCTTTGCTCTTGAAAAGCCTTCAAACCCTGCCTGACCAACTTTTGAGCCCCTGGGGTGCCAAATTGCTGCAACTGGGACAGCGCTTGGGGATTGGGGGAAATGAAGGCGGCCATTATTGCTTTGTCGGGTACAACTTTGGCACTTTCGAGAGGGTTGGATACTTTTTGGGCTAAACCTTTGAAGTAAAAGTATACCGCGGCGCTACCCGCTGCGACGACGATCGCGGCAGCAATTAGAAGCTTTGGTTTTTTTCCAGGCATTGTTTGTGATTCTTGCATCGCCTATCAGTTTAACCAGAATATGGAAATCTTGTGGGGAGTCGATCGGGCTGGCTCTCTATTTTTGTACAATCTAAGACACAAGTTTGGACGATCGTCTAAACTACTAAAAATCTGAATTATTGGTTAAAAATGAAAGTAGCGATCGCGGGAGCAACTGGATTTGTAGGTAGCCGCTTGGTAGAGAGGCTGCATTCGGAAGGGCATAGCGTGCTGGTTTTAGCCCGCGACTCGGAGCGAGCTCGGCGAGTTTTTCCCGCTTCAGCTTATCCGAATCTGGAAATTGTCGCCTATACTCCGGCGGAGTCTGGTGATTGGCAAACTTCGATCGCGGGCTGCGACAGTGTGGTAAATTTGGCTGGAGTGCCGATCGCCGAGGAAAAATGGACGGCGGCGCGAAAGCAAGCAATTCTGGATAGTCGTAAATTAACAACAGCAAAATTGGTCGAGGCGATCGCACTTGTTAATCCTAAACCTTCTGTGTTGGTGAGTACAAGTGCGATCGGCTACTACGGAACCAGCGAAACCGCCGAGTTTGACGAAACTAGCCCTGCGGGGGATGATTTTTTAGCAGCAGTTTGCCAAGAGTGGGAAGCAGCGGCGCAACCAGTGAAAGATATGGGTACAAGGCTGGCAATTTTGCGGTTTGGGATAATTTTGGGAATGGGAGGAGCCCTCGCAAAAATGCTACCACCTTTTAAATTATTTGCTGGCGGGCCGATCGGCACTGGGAAACAATGGTTTTCTTGGATTCACCGCGATGATGTAGTTAATTTAATCTTGTACGCCTTGCAAAATCCGCAAATTGAAGGTGTGTTGAATGCCACAGCACCAAATCCAGTTCGGATGAATGAATTCTGCGAAACTTTAGGAGCAGTTTTGCAAAGGCCTTCTTGGTTGCCGGTGCCAGCTTTTGCTTTAGAATTTCTGTTGGGAGATGGAGCAAAAGTTGTTTTGGAAGGGCAGAAAGTGTTGCCGAAAGGAACTTTAGCTAGCGGTTTTCAATATCAATATCCGACGTTGAAACTAGCACTAGAAGAGATTTTATCGGGAAGTTAAGAACCTACGGACTTCTCGTCCAAGAAACCGGGTTTCTGCGAGAATTCTTGCATCCTCACCGAGATTTTCGTGAGAAACCCGGTTTCTAAGGCCTGCGCTAATCCAAGAAACCGGGTTTCTGACTCTCCACGCGATCGCTGTTATCATAAAATCACTTCAGAGCAGAAGGGAACGACTATGCAAACCCAAGAAAAACTAGCAATCGCCAAGCAACCACCAACCGAAAAACGCTACTACACGCCGGAGGAATATCTCGCATTAGAAGAAAGTGCGATCGACAAAAGTGAATACCACGATGGAGAGATAATACCAATGACAGGTGGAACAGCAAACCACAACAAAATCGCTGGGAACTTTTGCCGAAAATTCCCCTTGAGTGTGAATACTCAAGATTACGAGACATTTATCAATGATCTGCGCCTGTGGATACCCCTAACTCGCCGCTACGTCTATCCCGATATCATGGTGATTCAAGGAGAACCAGTCTATCAAGGAAGTAACAAAACAATTGTCACAAATCCTCTGGTAATCGTCGAGGTTTTATCGAATTCAACCAAAGACTACGATCGCGGTGGCAAATTTCTCGCCTATCGTTCAATTCCTGAATTTCGAGAATACATTTTAATAGACCAATATAGCTATCATATCGAACAATTTGCCAAGAACTCTAATGGCAAATGGGTATTAACAGAGTATGACTCAGAGGAATCTGTATTAACCCTAGAATCTGTAGAATTTCAAATGCCACTGACAGAGATTTACGAACGAATTAATTTTGATGTCAAAGATGAAGAAGTGAACGAGCAAATAAGTGAAACATAATCCAAGAAACCGGGTTTCTCACTCCCCACAGTCCAAGAAACCGGGTTTCTAGCAGAATTTACGCATCCTCACCAGATTTTCGGAAGAAACCCGGTTTCTGATCCCTGCTGAGCCCTGACAACCAGAGATTTTACGAAGAAACCCGGTTTCTGATACTTGCGATACTCGCCCGATCGTGCGATTTGAGCAAATTCCCTACATCGGGCCCAGCCGGGATAATACAGCCGGGATTCAGCGGGAACAAATTGCCGTAGTAATCACGCTTCACAGCCTCTAAATCGCAAGTACCCGCAACTCCCGGTAACTGATACAAATCGCGCAGATAAGCTCCCAAATACTCGTAATCTTGAATGCGGCGAACATTGCATTTGAACAAGCTGTAGTAAACTGCATCAAAACGGAATAGAGTAGTAAAAAGTCGCACGTCTGCTAAAGTCACCCGATCGCCACAAAGATAACGATTCATCAAGAGCGATCGATCGATTTCATCCAAAACATCAAACAATTCACTGCAAGCAGAGTCATAAGCAGCTTGAGTTTGCGCAAAACCGCATCGATAAACACCGTTATTCACCGATTGGTAAATCTTGTCATTCCACTCGTCAATTTGCACTCGCAAATCCGCAGGATACAGATCGATTTCAGAATTGTGAGCAAACTCGTTAAACTCCGAGTTTAGCATTACAATAATTTCCGAACTCTCGTTATTGACGATCGCCCTTTGCGACTCATCCCACAACACCGGCACCGTACACCGCCCCTGATAGCCCGGTAAAGCCAACTGGTAAAGTTCGCGCATCGTATTACAGCCAAAAGTCTCCGACTCCATCACCCAAAGTCCCCCTTCAGAAGGATAGACAATCGACACGGATATCGCATCTTCCAGCCCTTTGAGCGCTCGCGTCACCAGAGTGCGGTGCGCCCAAGGGCACCCTTTGCCCACAAACAGGCGATATCGTGCCGTGGCGGGCTGGTAAGGGTTATCTGCTTCTGTGCTGACAAAATTGCGGAAACTGCTGCTAGGGCGAATGTATGCTCCGGTGCGATCGGGCGGCGCTAGTTTTGACATCATCAACTGCCACATTGATGTCCAGACAAATTTACCGAGTTTAACTGTTACTGATGAAGGAAGTGATTTGTTTTTCACAATGCGATTAAAATTGGTTTGCTAAACATAATTTGTTTATTTTAACTGAGATATAGCCGAGTCTCAGAAAGATCAGGTACGCGAACGGCATTGGGCATTGGGCATTGGGCATTGGGCATAGGGCATAGGGCATTGGGCATACCTCACCACGCTTGAGAACCGCTATATCTCA
>JAJAYT010000557.1 GCA_026786085.1 Microcoleus sp. CAN_BIN18
ACCGAATCCGTTACATCCGTTACATCCGTTACACAATCCGTTGCCGAACTTCCTTCTTCCCAGCAGTTAAGCTGTTCTACATTTAAATTGTGTGTCAAAAATCAATAAAACAATGAGTGGGATGGGCTTCTAGCCAGTCCCGAATTTCCAATTTAAATGCGCAACAGCTTACTGAACAGCAATTCTAGCCAAAGCAGTACCTCGGTAATAATGCAACAAAATCTGTTGGTAGCCGTATCCCTGCCGTGCCAAATTGTACGCTCCCCACTGACTCATACCTACAGCATGACCAAAACCTTTGCCAGCAACTTGAAAACCCGTAGGAGCTTGGCTGCTGTTTCTCGGGTTCCCACCGCCTGCGTACCGAGGAATCACCGTAAAGCGCGTACTCCTCAAATTTAAAACCCGACGCATATCCGCGCCACTCATCACCCTAGAACCGCCATCTCCAACTACTTTCATCCTCAGCACGCTGCCGTAAGCAGTAGCGCGTTCTGGCTTCATCGAGATCACATTCCCAACACCAGAAATCCTGTTGCTGATTTGAGCCCGGGAAAAATTTTCTTTCCACTGGTAAACCGGCGCGCCTTGGTCGAAGTCAGGAACAGCGCGCAGGTAAGGTAGCGGTTCTGTCCAAACATCCTCGACATTTTCAGTATGTCCGCCAGACGCCGAGTGGAAAGCGGCTAAAATAATCTGACCGTTGTATGTCAGAACTTGACCAGCCGTGGCATCAACTGCCGCATAAGTGCCACTCGATTCTGTTTGCAGTCCTTTGTAAACCTGCGAAGACTGAGTATCGTCCACATCGTAAAGGTCGGTTTCGCTTTTGAGGCGCTTGTGGAGAGCGTAGGAACGGGCGGCGACTGCTTGGGCTTTCAAAGCCTCTTGAGGCCAATTGCCACTCATTTCGGCGCCGAGAACGCTGTAGAGATACTGTTCGATATTGACGTAGTTGACGGCAGTCAAGGCTCCTTTTTCGGGAACTAGAAGCGTGCGTCCCCGATACCATCGATCGCCAATCCAAACATAACCGTTCCCCGTCGGCTCGATCCAAATTTGATTGGCAGCCCAGCGGCCAATTGCCACAGTTCCCGATCGAAATTGAGCCGACTGAGAACTATTTGCGGGCAGTTCGCCCAAATTGCGCCCGCTGCTGTCGCGGATGGCTGCCTTAGTAGAACTGCCGACTTTGATCTGACTCGTCCCGTCTTGTACCGCAACTCGCAAAATCAGCGCGGCCTGCGCTGGGGCTACCATCACCAGCCAAAACAACAGCCCTATCCAAAAGTAGCGTTTTTTTAATGTCGAAAGAACGGAAGCAAACAATAGTCCTGACTGCATCTGATAATTTTCCTCCTGTACTGTACAAATTTTAAAATTTTAGATGGTTCGGCAAGGGAAAAAGGTAGCGAAAGGGCAGAAAGAAGACGTTAGAATTGGCTTGGGCACCGAGAGCGCTGGTCAAAAATGATTTTAGCAAGTAGATGCTCCCAGGGACGGCGATTTATCCTCATTCCTGCCTGTGACTATTTCCAAGAAAGCCGATCGGGCATACTCTGGATATATTTAACATATTTTTAAAACTTTAATTGAGGTGATTTGACTCTTGCAGATTACATTTCTCGGAACTAGCTCAGGCGTACCCACGCGATCGCGCAACGTTTCCAGTATCGCCCTCCGCTTGCCCCAGCGAGCCGAACTCTGGCTATTTGACTGCGGCGAAGGAACCCAGCACCAATTCCTCCGTAGCGAGCTAAAAGTCAGCCAACTGAGCCGCATTTTCATCACTCACCTGCACGGCGACCACATTTTCGGGTTAATGGGTTTGCTGGCTAGCTGCGGTTTGGCGGGGAATGTCAAGCGCATCGATCTTTATGGGCCTCCGGGACTTGAAGAATATTTGCAAGCTGGCGTTCGCTATTCTCAAACTCATTTTTCTTACCCAGTAAAAGTGCACAAAAGTCACGAAGGAGTCATCTATGAAGATGACGAATATATTGTTAGTTGCGCTCCTTTGAAACACCGAGTTACTGCTTTTGGTTATCGAGTAACTGAGAAAGACCGTCCGGGACATTTTGATGTGGAAAAAGCGAAGACTGTGGGTATTCCTTCTGGGCCAATTTACGGCCAGTTAAAACAAGGAAAGACGGTCAAGTTATCGGATGGGCGGGAGTTTAAAGGTACTGATTTTTGCGGCCCGGATCAAGTCGGGCGTAAATTCGTTTACTGTACTGACACGGTTTTTTGTGACGGGGCGGTGGCATTGGCGAAGGATGCGGATTTGTTGGTGCATGAAGCGACTTTTGCTCATCAAGATGCTCAAATGGCCTTCGATAGATTGCATTCAACATCGACAATGGCGGCTCAAGTTGCTTTGCTCGCTGGGGCGAAACAGTTGATTATGACGCATTTTAGCCCGCGTTATGCTCCGGGAAATGCGATCGTCCTAGATGATTTGCTCAAGGAAGCCCAGGCAATTTTTCCCAATACGAAAATGGCCTATGACTTTTTGACTTGCGAAATACCGCGGCCACAGGAAGGGACGTGCAGATTAGACGAGTAATTGCATTCAATCGCTTTCCTATCTGGAAATTATCGGCGTTGATCAGTCTGATCTCAAATCCGGTAGCATCGGAATGATAAATTTCTCTCCTCTTTCTCTGCGGACTCTGTGGTTGAATAATTCTGATGTCACCGGATTTGAGCTGAATAGTTTTTCTTCGGTCGCGTAATTGTGTACGTTCGTACACGAAAAAACTAGCGAAATTCATTAGGGTTTTTTTTCCCGAAGATGAACGGCCGATAACTCGCGATCAGATGAACCGGGTGTGGCGATTGCTCCCGATTAATCCCGCTCGACTAGAACAAGTCCGTCGCCAAAGGCATTGGCTGCAACACCGGGTTTTTCTGCGATCTCAAATCCGGTAGCATCGGAATGATAAATTTCTCTCCTTTTTCTCTGCGGACTCTGTGGTTGAATAACTCTGATGTCACCGGATTTGATATGACATCTGCGGTTGACCGATCGATCTGATGATCCGGCTGTGGTTGTGAGCCGAGAAGGCGCTCAAAAGGTCGATCGACCGCAGCGACGGCCCAGCAGAACCAATGGTTGCTACAATCGGGAAAGGTAAGCGTTGTGGCTAACACTACAGCCCGTAACCCCGAAACCTAATAGCTAAATTATTAAAAATCTGCCTCTCCTGCCATGTTTAAAAATCTGCTAGGCGACCCCAACGCGCGCAAACTGAGAAAATTTCAGCCTTGGGTAGCTGATATCACTATTTTGGAAGAAGAAATTCACGCCCTCTCAGACGACGGCCTCAAAGGCAAAACGGCCGAGTTTAAAGAACGTCTGGCAAAAGCTAAATCTCTGAATGAGGAGAAAGAAATCCTAGACGAACTTTTGCCAGAAGCTTTTGCAGTCGTGCGGGAAGCCGGACAACGAGTTTTGGGAATGCGTCACTTTGATGTCCAACTCCTCGGCGGGATTATCCTGCACAAAGGTCAAATTGCCGAAATGAAAACGGGTGAGGGCAAAACACTCGTAGCTACACTGCCGGCTTACCTCAACGCCCTCAACGGTAAAGGCGTACACATCATCACCGTCAACGATTATCTCGCCAGACGGGATGCGGAATGGATGGGACAGGTGCACCGCTTCCTGGGATTGACTGTGGGACTGATTCAGCAGGGCATGGATCAGGCGGAACGCAAGAAAAATTATAACTGCGATATTACCTACGCGACGAACAGCGAAGTGGGTTTTGATTATTTGCGCGACAACATGGCTACTGTGATGGAAGATGTTGTGCAGCGTCCTTTCAATTTTTGCGTGATTGACGAGGTTGACTCGGTGCTGATTGATGAAGCCCGCACACCTCTAATTATTTCCGGCCAAGTCGAACGCCCTAGCGAGAAGTACATCCGGGCCGCTGAAGTGGCGGCTTCGCTGATCAAGGAAAATGAGGAACATTACGAGGTTGACGAAAAGGCGCGGAATGTGCTGTTGACCGATGAAGGGTTTGGTGAAGCTGAGAATTTGTTGGGCGTTACCGATTTGTATGACCCGGCTGACCCTTGGGCGCATTACATTTTTAATGCGATTAAGGCGAAGGAATTGTTTATTAAGGATATTAACTACATCGTCAATCTCGATCGCGAAGTGGTGATTGTAGATGAGTTTACCGGCCGGGTGATGCCCGGAAGGCGCTGGAGTGACGGTTTGCACCAAGCCATCGAAGCGAAAGAACACGCGGAAATTCAACCGGAAACTCAGACACTGGCGACGATTACTTATCAGAATTTCTTTTTGCTTTATCCGAAGCTGTCGGGGATGACAGGGACGGCGAAGACTGAGGAGACGGAATTTCAGAAGATTTACAGCCTGGAAGTGACGCTGATTCCGACAAACCGGATTCCTAGCCGTGGCGACCTTTCGGATATGGTTTACAAGGCAGAGGCCGGCAAGTGGAAGGCGATCGCCCAAGACTGTGCAGATATGCACGAAATCGGTCGGCCAGTGCTGGTGGGTACGACGAGCGTCGAAAAGTCGGAGTTGCTCTCGCGGCTGCTACAGGAACTGAAAATTCCTCACAACTTGCTGAATGCTAAACCGGAAAATGTCGAGCGGGAATCGGAAATTATCGCTCAAGCTGGACGAAAAGGCGCTGTGACGATCGCCACGAACATGGCGGGACGCGGTACAGACATCATTCTGGGCGGTAATTCTGAGTACATGGGCCGCCTGAAGTTGCGCGAGTATCTGATGCCCCGGATCGTGCAGCCAGAGGATGAAGACGGGTTTGCGCTGGTGCAAGCGCCCGGTATTGGCGGCCGCCCCCCAGCTCAAGGTTTTGGTCAAACTGCCAAAAAGGTCAAGTCTTGGAAAGCTTCGGCGCAGATTTTCCCCACGCAGCTATCGAAAACTGCTGAGCAAATGCTGAAAGCGGCGGTGGAATTGGCGGTGAAGGAGTACGGGGAGCGATCGCTCTCGGAATTACAAGCCGATGATATCGTGGCTGTAGCCTCGGAAAAAGCGCCGACCAAAGACATCGTAATTCAAAAATTGCGGGAAGCTTACAATGTAACTCGCAGCGAATACGATGCTTTTACCAGCACCGAACACGATGAAGTGGTGCAGTTGGGAGGCTTGCACGTTATCGGTACAGAACGTCACGAATCGCGCCGGATTGACAATCAGTTGCGGGGCAGGGCGGGACGCCAAGGAGACCCGGGTTCTACGCGGTTTTTCTTGAGTTTGGAAGACAATTTGCTCAGAATTTTCGGCGGCGAACGGGTGGCCGGTTTGATGAAGGCTTTCGGTGTTGAGGAAGATATGCCGATCGAATCTGGAATGCTGACTCGTTCCCTCGAAGGCGCTCAGAAAAAAGTCGAAACCTACTATTACGACATCCGCAAACAGGTATTTGAATACGACGAAGTGATGAACAATCAGCGTCGAGCCATCTATGCGGAACGCCGCCGAGTCTTGGAAGGTTTGGATTCCAAGGAACAGGTAATTAAGTATGCCGAACAAACGATGGATGACATCGTGGGAGCATACATCAATCCCGATTTACCTTCGGAAGAATGGGAACTCGACAAACTTGTCAGCAAGGTGAAGGAATTTGTTTATCTGCTGGCTGATATGACACCGGATCAATTAGAAGATTTGTCAGTTGAAGAAACTAAAACTTTCCTCCACGAACAAGTGCGCAATGCTTACGACATGAAGGAAGCGGAAGTTAATACAATTCGAGCTGAATTGATGCGCGATGCTGAACGGTTCTTTATCTTGCAGCAAATTGATACTTTGTGGCGGGAACACTTGCAACAAATGGATGCTTTGCGCGAGTCTGTCGGATTGCGCGGTTACGGACAAAAAGACCCGTTAATCGAGTACAAAACTGAAGGTTACGAGTTGTTTTTGGACATGATGACGGATATTCGCCGCAACGTGGTTTATTCGCTGTTCCAGTTCCAGCCGCAGCCTGCAATGCAGGTTTCGCCGGAGATGGTTTAGAGGGGATTTGTGCGGAGTGTGATGCCGGTTCGTAGTGAGGACTTTAGTCCGCATCCATAGAAGGACTAAAGTCCTCACTACGAACCTATTTTAATGTATTAAGCCCAATCTTCTTGGTCACTTTTTTGCAGCCTGTAAACTTCACCTGTAGCGTGAATTTTACGGGTTTGTTCGTAAAGAGTTTCTTCGGTATGATTCCATTGTTGCAGGGCTTTTTTTAAGTCTCTTTGGATGTCTCTAGCGCCGGGAAAGCCTCGATAGCGAATGATTAATCTTGCTAATTCTGATAAATTGCGATCGGTTGGTTCTCCGGCTAATACAGTATCGATGGTGGCTCGATCGCGCTTGTATTGCGGATGCTGCTGGTCTTGGTTTTTAGGCTCTAAATTCATATTCTTTGTCCTGGTAAATCTACTGAGATTTTGCTTGAACGGTCTTATTTTATAATGTTTATAATAAAGAGAATGCTTTTTAACCGCAGAGGGCGCAGAGGGCGCAGAGGAAGAGAAAAGAGAGATTTATAAGTTGTTTTGTTGCTAGTTTTTGGCTATTGATTTATGTGCCTGGTTTTTCTAATTTTGGCTGTAATTTCAAAGCTTTTTCTTGATAAATTAAACCTTCATTAATTCGCCCTTGCTGTTCTAATACTTTACCTAAGTTCCAGTAGGCGGCGGCTAAGTCTGGCTGCATAGCAATGGCTTTTTGGTAGTAAGTTATGGCTTCATCTAGCAAGCCTTGTTTGTAAAACATACTGCCTAAGTTAACATAGGCTGCGACTAATTTCGGGTCGAATTCGATCGCCTTTGAGTACGCACGCACCGCTGCGTCTGTCTTCCCTTGGGCTTGCAGGATATTCCCGAGGGTTTTGTAGGCGGGGGCGAAATTGGGTTGCTGGCGCAGTGTTTGGTAGCACTCGGCGATCGCCTGTACATATTTCTGTTGCGTATAATAAACTTCAGCTATTTTGCTGTGTGCCACCGCCGCATCCGGTTCGAGTGCTAGTATTTTTTGGTATTGGGCGATCGCCTCATCGAATTTTCCTGATTCCTGAAAGTTCTCGCCCGCTAACAAATACTCATCTACTAACTCGGAATTTACGGTCATAAATTTTCTGATCTTCAACCCGCTCTTGAGTGGGTTTTGTTTGTAGAAAAGCGATTTCAATCGCCGAATTTTCAACAATCCCCAACCAAATTCAAAGATTCTGGTTGGGGATTGTTCAAAGCACAATCGCAAAAATCAAGGAGACAAACGCCACACCTTGATCGTGTCGTCATAACTGCCGCTGATCAGAGTTTTGTCTTGAGGATTAAAAGCCAATTCCACCCAAGTCGAATGACCTTTGAGCGTACCTGGTTCGCCGCCATCCATCGCCCACAGCTTGATAGTTCCGCTCAAATCGGCGCTGGCTAGCGTCGCCCCATCGGGACTGAAAGCTAGAGACTGAATTCGATCGGGATGACCCGTAAAAGTCACCTCACCCGAGGGCTGTGGCCCGTGTTCCGTCCTGATATCCCAAATCCTCACCGTATTGTCCCAGCCGCCACTGCCCAAAATTGTACCATCCGGGCTGACGGTCAGCGCCGAAACAGCATCGACATGACCTGTGAGAGTGGCTTGGAATGCCCCAGTCTTCCAATTCCACATTTTGATCGTACCGTCGCCGTTGCCAGTAAACAAAGTGTCTTTATAGGCACTGAAAGCCACCGAGTGCACTTCGTCCGGCATCCCTTTGAAGGTTTGCAACTCGGCGCCGCCTTCGACTTGCCACAGTTTCAAAGTATTATCTTTGCCGACACTGGCGAGGGCTTGACCGTCGGGACTGAACACTACCGAGAACACGCCGTCTGTGTGTCCGCCCAACGTCCGAATTAACTGGCCAGAATAGAAATTCCACAGTTTAATCGTACCGTCAGCGCTGCCGCTGGCGATCGTCCTGCCATCGGGACTGACGGCCACCGACCACACTGGCCCTAAATGTCCTGTTAAAACTTTGAGAATCTTACCGTCACGCTGGTGCAGCAGGTGAATTGTCCCGTCGTTATTCCCGCTGACGACGCGGCCGTTGGGAGTGACTGCTACGGCCCAAACCGGGTTTTGGTCTTGCTCCGCCAGAGTGCGCACTGCGGGGTTTTCCAGCGATACCTGACGGTTGAAATCCTGCATGGGGGGCGGATTGAACCTAATTTTGGGAATGCTGGAAATAGGCTCGCCAGATGTGAAAGCCTGCGATGGTGGAGATGGCAACCTAGAACCCACCACTATCGACAATAGAGCAACCGCCGCTCCTCCCCACATCGCTAAAGTCCACGTAGGTTTGCTGGCGATTACGTCTATCGGTGTCGGGCCGTATTTCATGTCTGTGAGAATTGCCTCGATCGATCGATAGCGTTTTGATGGTTCTCGCTGCACCATTTTATCCAGGATGCGGCCGAGTCGCGCCGAAACTGGTACTTTCAAATAATGCCGCCAGGCCCAACTGTCGGCTTTGATGTCAAACAAGTCAAAGGGCGACATTCCTGTTAACAAGTGAATGCAAGTGACGCCCAAACTGTAGATGTCACTGCTCTTAATTGCTTCACCTTTAATTTGTTCCGGGGCCGCGTATTCGGCAGAACCCGTTACCGTTTTGTGCGGCCCCCTGTTGGCACGAATTGCCGCGCCGAAATCGACTAAAACTAGCCCCGATTGCTCGTCCCAAGAATGCAGATGCTCTTTCTGGGCCAAAGCTGCGGAAGTTTGGGGAGTTTTGCGGTGAATAATGTTGGACGGTTTGATATCTTGGTGAATTAGTTGACTGTCGTGAACCAGTTGCAAGACAGGCAATAATTCGCTCAGCAGATACCAAATGTGAATTTCTTTAAGAACACCTTTTTCGGAAAGCCGATCGGCCAAATTGAGACCGGGGATGTATTCTTGCACTAAATACTGGCAGCCTTCGACTTCAAAAGATGCCAGCAGTTTGGGTATTTGCGGATGTTTCCCCAATTCGTCGAGGACTGAGGTGGAGCCGCAAAATGTCCGATTTAGCTGTGTGCTACCGTCGGTGACTGCTGTGGCGCAGAACTGTTGAATGACGCAGCGGGGTTGCGAGGGTTGGTCTTCATCGACTGCTAAGAAGGTGCCGCCAGTGAGACTTTGACCGAGGGCGTGAAAGACTCGGTAGCGCCCTTTGAGCAGCAAATTCGACTCGCAATTGTTGCATACTGTCGCGCGATCGAGATTTTCGGGTTTCTGGCAATGGGGATTTGTGCAGTAACTCATTTGTGTTTCCGCTAGAGGCCCCCGTCCGACTTACTTGTGGGTGGGGGAGGAAAGCGGGGCGGTGCGTGCCGCTTCCTGTGGACAAATTAAATAATTGGAATCTTTGCTTTATGATAATTGTTTCCCAGATTATAGCCACAATTGCTTCGGTCGATCGCGTGTAAATTTTTCCTGACTTTCTTGCGAGCGAGGTTTAATAGGTCGATCGAACCGAACTTTAAGATTGCTGTACGCCAGTGGCAGTGACGCAACGCCGGCTATACTGTCATTGCGAATACAGTAATTGCGATCGCAGCTTTCGCTTTCGCAATCGCGAGGCCTTGCCCAAAAGTCGCTCCGATCACTTCTCTACAGTCAATGTCAACTCTCCAATCGATGGAAACATTAAAATTTGGGCAGTTGTCGCCAAACTAACTACTAACTTTTAACTATTACTTATGCCACTAATTCGCGTACCGAAATCTTGGGAAATTCTCGACCCACAAATTACATCAGAAACAGCTTTTGTCAACCGCCGCCGTTTCATGACAAATTTAATTGGCGCTGGCGTGAGTGCTTCGGTGCTGTCGCTGACAGGCTGCAAAACCACTACGAACTCAAAAACTGCTTTAGATAGAAGCTCAACCGAAGCATATTCGGGCTTAACCCGGAATCCAAACTTCGCAAAGGTCGATCGGGCAATTACCGACGAAGCCCTAGCTACAAAATATAACAACTTTTACGAATACGGCGGCACAAAATCTATTTGGGAAGCCGCTCAAGCTTTACCAACCGAAAACTGGAAAGTAGAAGTAGGTGGTTTAGTCAAAAATCCCCGCACCTATGATATTGACGACCTCAATAAAAAATTTCCCATCGAAGAACGAGTTTATCGATTTCGCTGCGTAGAAGCGTGGGCGATGGTAGTTCCTTGGGTCGGATTTCCCATGAAATTACTGATGGCTGATGTCGAACCACAATCAAACGCTAAATTCGTTCGCTTTACCTCATTTTACGACTCAAAAATAACTCCCGGCCCCGGTTTGATGTCGCAATTCTATCCTTGGCCTTACACCGAAGGTATGCGAATCGAAGAAATGGCCAATGATTTAGCATTTTTTGCTACAGGTTTGTACGACCGCAAGCTACCAAAACAAAATGGTGCGCCCCTGCGGCAAGTAATTCCTTGGAAATACGGTTTTAAGGGCGCGAAATCAATTGTAAAAATTGAATTTGTCGAAAAACAGCCCGCCACTTTTTGGAATACAATCGGCCCCAACGAATACGCCTTTGAAGCCAATGTCGAACCCGACAAACCACACCCCAGATGGTCACAAGCCAGCGAACGAGTAGTCGGCCCCGGTAACAGTTGGTCGTGGGAAACTCGCCCGACTTTACCCTATAATGGTTACGGAGAATATGTCGCCAGTTTGTATAGCTGATTCAGGTTCAGGAAAATCAAATACAGGACACGGCCGTGTCGTGTCCTAGATTCCCTCGTTACTAGGAAGAGCCTGGAAACGAAAAAAAGACTATAATTAAAAGTGATGAAGCTACCAAGGAATTGTTAAATGGTAACAACAACATCAACTCCCGTCGAGCAGCAAATTACCCCAGAAAACCGAGTTATTTTAAAAGGTGTCAGTTGGTCAACTTTTAAGGCATTGCTGGCAGATGTTGGGGACGATAGAGCTTGGAGAATTGCTTACGATAGAGGAGTATTAGAAATCAGGATGCCACTGGAAGAACACGAAGAACCCAAACGACTGATAGAAAGCTTTGTGGAAGCTATTGTAGATGAGCTGGAAATTGAACTTAGGAGTCTTGGTTCGCTGACTCTTGAACGAGAAGATTTAACTCGTGCTGTAGAACCTGATTCCTGTTTCTACATTCAAAATGAATCTTTAGTTAGAGGCAGAAATATCAATTTGCCAAATGACCCGCCGCCGGATTTAGCAATAGAGTCAGATTACACGAATTCTTCTGTGAATAAGTTTACAATTTATGCTGCTCTTGGTGTTCCCGAAATCTGGAGGTATCGCCGGGAATCTCTGCAAGTTTATCAACTTTTAGGAGGGAAATATGAAGTGTGCGATAGTAGTTTAGCTTTTCCATTTTTACCCGTTGCCGAAATTCCCGGTTTCATCGAACAAAGCCGAACAGTCGGACAGCGTGCGGCTGTGCGTTTGTTTCGGCAAAGAATTAGAGAGACTTTGCAGAGTCAAAGTTAACCTCAAGTGATATAATACAGCATATTGCACGTCTATTTTGTAAAATTTACCTATGGTTGAAATAAATCCTTTCCCGGAAATTTTATTAGAGCAAGCCAGAGAACAAGCAGCCTCCACCACCCAGAGAGAAAAAGACATCAAAGCGCAGGCTGAGGAAGTAGAACGCCTTTGCAAGCTCTGGGACAACCTTAACCGGTTCCTCCACAAACAGTGGCCGCTGCACTGCCTGGATTTATTGGATAAGCACAAGCACCTTATAGAGAAGATGAGGGTTGATCAGTCCCCTGAAGTTTTCCTACTGGATGATATTTATCGGGTAGCCAAAGAGCGGGCCCAAGAGCTTAAGCCACATCGGTTTCCAGCCTATTTAGAAAAAGCTTGTCAGGCGACTAGCTTACAGTTAGATCAAGACAGTCGTCATCCCCGCTACAAGTTTGACAAAGGATTCTTTCAGCTTGATATAGATGACCATAAAAAAACAGCAAGCTTGTCTAACTATGAATCATCAAAAATGGTTGAATTCCCTGCTGACATAGGAGCTATAGTTGAGGTTGTACAACGAGAACACAAGAGGATTTTTGGGCGAACCTTTGATGGCAAAAAGTTTCTTAAAAAGCTCCTATCCCAATATTTGGCAATACTAAAGAAAGATAAACTATCAGATGGATCAACCATTCCTATTCGCAATATCACGCAACGTTTGGGAAAGAACGAAAGTGGATTTCGTACAGATGAATTCCTCATCGACCTTTCACGCTTGGTTGAGCAAGGGGTAACAGAGATTGAGGGTTTTCGTCTTGAACTACAACAGACCAAAGAAACTAATCAAGGAATGCTTCTTCATATAGAGTCAAAACGCTATGTCGGTCTAATTTTCTTTAAAAAGGTATAGTTATGGATCAGAAAAATTGTACTCAAGTTGTTGAGTCACTTCGCAAAGGTATCCCTCCCCAACGCGGTGTAGATTTGTATTCAGTGGGGAATGAAAAATTAATTTTAGGGATTAAAAGATTTCATTTGAGTGCAATAGGAGAAGGAGGACTTATCCGTTTTATCAGCGGTTCGTGGGGAGCCGGAAAAACCCATTTCTTTAGGTTGCTTCGGGAAGTCGCCTTTTAAAATAACTGCCTAGTCTCTAATGTACAGTTGGATCAAGCAGCAGCTTTAAATAAGTTTGAGAGCGTTTTTTATTCTATCTTGCGGAATATTTCAACGGCATCTTACTTAACTGAAAGTGAAGCAGCACCC
>JAJAYT010000558.1 GCA_026786085.1 Microcoleus sp. CAN_BIN18
GCTTTGGGCAGTGCAACTAGATTTTTGGGCGGAGCGAAGCGGAGGGGACGCGGGCTGCCTCCTGTGCAAGCAAAGCAACCTCTCAATTCAAAGCGTAGCCGCAAATGGGGCCCGCCGTCAACCAATTTTGGATTTTAGATTTTGGATTTTAGATTACTCGTTACCAGGCTCTGCCTGGTAACGCAGATCCGGAGGCTCTGCCTCCATCTTGTTTTGCTTGTTTTGATGCGGGATTGGATAGTTATAATATTAGAATCAATTCAAGAAGTGCGATCGAACCCGCTATCATCAGCCGAAAAACTTGCACTCAAGGATAATTATGCTGCACAATCTTCAACAAGATCACCAACAAGACATACAGACTATTACTCAGGTTTTGGCAAAAATCACTAGCCGCACACCGGATCAGATTAAACCATTACTAGATGTGATGCTAAAACGGCTAATAGAATCTCAACAACCTCCATTTTACGAAACAGCTACTACAACAGAATGGTTAATAGCATTTCAAGAATGGGTTGACAGTCATCGTAGCCTAAACCTCCCCAATCTTTCAGATGAAGCTATTAGCCGAGAGAGCATTTATGGAGACAGAGGTTAAATGCCATTCCTCCTCGATACAAACATACTGCTGCGTAGCGTCGATAGCACACACCCAATGAATCCTGATGCTGTCAATGCCATCATTACTTTGCGTAATCGCGGGGAACAACTTTATATCGTACCCCAAAATTTGATAGAGTTTTGGAACGTCTGCACCCGCCAGATCCAGAGAAATGGATTAGGACGTAGTGCAACAGAAGCAGAGGAAGAAATTAATCGCTTAAAACAGATTTTTCCTCTTTTGTTGGATACAGAAGCAATTTACCAAGAATGGGAGCGACTGGTGATAACATATAAGGTTATAGGTGTCAACGTTCATGATGCGCGGCTAGTTGCGGCTATGATCGTTCATGGTTTAACCCATATCCTAACTTTTAATATTACTGACTTTGCTCGTTATTCAGAAATTACGGCTGTTAATCCCCCAAGTTTAAAGATGTAGACGGCGGTTGAAACCGCGTCTACACAAACGATGTCCGCCTCCGCGGACTGAAGACAATAACCTAATTTCAACGACCCTGTTTTCTTCAACCCGCGGAGGCGGGTTTTGTTTGTGTAGACGCGGTTGAAACCGCCCGGTCTTATTGCTCCGCGCTAACAGTCAAACCAGAAACCACAGGCGCGATCGCATTTAACCTCAAAACAGGATGCTCACCTTCCACCTGACGGCAATTCCAGTCATTTCTAAACAGCAAAACCGGCCTTCCCCAACTATCCTTAACCGTCACCGTATTAAACAACCGTCCAACTTTTGCCAGGGCATCCCAACCGCCGTCAACCCAACGAGCTACACTATAAGGCAACATTTCGATCGCAGTTTCCACATTATATTCCGACTGCATTCGGAACTGCACCACCTCAAATTGCAACTGTCCCACAGCCGCCAAAATCGGCTCCCGTTTCGACTCATCAACCGAATACATAATTTGCACCGCGCCCTCTTCCTGCAACTCCGAAACACCTTTGCGGAACTGCTTAAACTTAGAAGGATTGGGATTTCTCAAATAAGCAAAAAGTTCAGGGGAAAAACAGGGAATCCCTTCATATTCCAGCTTTTGACCAGTGTAAATAGTATCGCCGATCGCAAAAACCCCCGGATTGTTCAAACCAATCACATCACCCGGATACGCAACCTCGATCGACTCCCGATCCTGAGCAAATAACTTTTGAGGCCTTGACAAACGCACCGTTTTACCAGTCCGAGCGTGAGTCACGTTCATGTCCTTTTCAAACTTGCCCGTACAAACCCGAATAAACGCCACCCGATCGCGATGTCGCGGGTCCATATTCGCTTGCAACTTAAACACAAACCCGGTAAAATCTTCATAAGTTGGGGGAAGTTCCCCGGCGCTGCTGTTGCGGGCGATCGGCTTCATCGCGTAATCTAAAAACGCATCCAAAAACAGCTCGACCCCAAAATTGCTCATCGCACTACCAAAGAAAACCGGAGTCATTTTCCCAGCTCGAACTAAATCTAAATCGAGTTCAGTTCCTAACTCATCCAGCAGTTCCAACTCTTCTTTGAGCTGATAGTAAAGGTCTTGTTCCAACAAATCCTCAATCCGCGGATCGCCCAATTCAATTACTGTATCAACTGCCGCGCGAGAACCGTGTTTAGTCCGCTCGAATAAGTGAATTTTGCGCCCTCTGCGATCGAAAACACCCTTAAAGCGATCGCCCGTACCGATCGGCCAATTTACCGCATAAGTCTGCAACCCCAATTCTTTCTCAATTTCGTCCAACAAATCCAAAGGATCTCTGCTAGGGCGATCGAGCTTATTAAAGAAAGTAAAAATAGGCAAACGTCGCAGCTTACAAACTTCAAATAACTTCCGAGTTTGCGGTTCCAAACCCTTAGCAGCATCCTCAAGCATCACCGCATTATCAGCAGCCGCCAGAGTACGATAAGTATCTTCACTAAAATCTTGGTGTCCCGGAGTATCGAGCAGATTAATGTGATAATTTTGATACTCAAACTGCAAAACAGTAGAAGTAATCGAAATTCCCCGCTGCTGTTCCATCGCCATCCAGTCAGAGGTAGCGTGTCGCTGAGCCCGCCGCGCTTTCACAGAACCTGCTTCATGAATCGCACCTCCGTAAAGCAGCAGCTTTTCTGTCAAAGTAGTTTTACCCGCGTCAGGGTGCGAGATAATCGCAAAGTTGCGCCGTCGCTCAACGGCAGTTAGCAATTCAGTTTCGAGTTCTGTTGTCATCACAAAGTAAGTAGGGGAATCATCACCCGATCGCCATTATAGCCTGTGCTAGAGTTGCTATAGAAGGTAAAATTATCACTAAAGTCAAGGAATACAAGTAATATGTACGACTCCGACAAGCGGAAGCTGCTATCACTGCTGTGCCACGGGGCTATTTTTTTGAGTACGTTAGGTTTGTCGATCGGAGTGCCGATCGCCGTATTATTAGTATCAGATGACCCCGTTGTCAAAGAAAACGCCACCGAAGCCATCAATTTTCACTTCAACGTCTGGCTGTACACCACCATTATTGGGGTGGTAACTTTCCTGACTTTAGGTTTGGCCGGCTTTGTCCTAATACCAATCGGTTATCTGCTGCACTGGGGACTGACAATCTTGGCGATTCTCCAGATTTCAAAAGATCCCAACCAACCCTACCGCTACCCTTTTATTTTCCGAATAGTTTAGATATCAAATCTCGCTTCAGAATCGATTTAAATAACCCGATTTCTTTCAGAAACCGGGTTTTTAATTGTTTGATAGACGACTGGTTGAAACCGCTTCTATACAAACAAAACCCACTCGCCTGCGGGTTGAAGAATGGTCGCTTAAAATTACCTCCTATCTTATCTTCAGTCCGCGGAGGCGGACATCGTTTGTGTAGACGCGGTTTCAACCGCCGTCTGATCTGAATTGCCGATCGACCAAAACACAATTCTTTATTCCCAACATTCATCGCATTTCAACTACTCTCACAGGATCTGTGGGTGGCATAACCGCTTCTTTAGCATTCAACTTTATATTCAACTCGCGAATCCGGCGCGACAGCAAGCGAATAATATTCACAGCAATTCCCGGCGTTTCATCGATCGCATCATAAAGCTGCATTTGAGTCAGCATCAAACACTCCGATTGTTCGATAGTGCTAATAGAAGCCGATCGAGGTTCCGCATCAAACAGCGACATTTCCCCAAAACAAGCCCCCGCCTTCAACTGTGCCAAATCCCGATCGCCGATATGAACCCGCACCGTTCCCGATACCAAGATATAGAGCGATCGACCTTCTTGTCCTTCCGTAAAAATCCTGTGCTTGGAAGGAAACGAAAGTTCATCCATTACCGATGCTAGACGCACGAGAAAATCATCCCGCAGTTCCTTGAAAATCGGAACTTCCCTTACAAACAATAGGCGTTCGACGCTGGTTAACATAATGCGATGCAGTGATTAATTTAGACTTTTAAAGGAGAAGGAGAAGGAAAACAAGAGTGCAATAGCGGGAGAATGAGGGAAGGGTAGCAGATCATAATTTTGACTTTTATATCTTTTACCTTCTTCCTTTTCCTTTATTCCTAATGACCAATTATCAATCAATACGGTTCATTTAACATATTTATGCCCCGGAGATCCCCCTAAATCCCCCTTAAGAAAGGGGACTTTAAGGGCATTCTTGTCCCCCCCTTTTTAAGGGGGGTGCCAGGGAGATCGTCTTAAGTAAACCGTATTGAATTATCGGCGTTGCTGATTCTGGGTATGATTCATCAATTATGCGATCGCTACAACCTTGGGTAGGGGCAATTCATGAATTGCCCCTACTCAAGGTTTCATACCTCAATCCAGCAACGCCGAATTATCAATGACCAATGACCAATGACCAATGACCAATGACTCATCTCTAACTTTACCTTTTTCTCCCAGCACCCAACTCTGCCATCATTTCTTCAACTTGAGCTGATACCAAATTATCGGGATCATCTTGCAGCCTGGGCAGCAATTCAAGCAAAGCCCGAGGCGAAGCTATTTTCAAATAGGCTAACACTGCTTCGCGGACAAAACCCGTCGGGTGTTGCAGACAGACGAGAGTTTGTTGAGCAGTAAGGCTCCAGCGCGCTTCTCTAGCCAAGTGAAAGCAGCAGGCCAAAGCCCAATCCGAAAGGAAGTGGCGCAATTCTAGCAAGCGGCGCAAACGATCGCTAGGGGCTAGAGCTTTGTAAACCATCAATTCGGAGAGGTTGCTCAATTTTTCTCTTTCCGAGTGCTGCTCGAACAAATTCAGGAGCGATCGCTTCCTAGCGATATCCACAGTATTATCGAGAATTTCCAATCCCCTAGCCACCAAAGAAGGTTGACCCGAAGCGATGTTAAAAGCAGCGGCTTGTACAGTCTCCAGCGGATAAAGAAACTTCATCAGCAAAAAACACCGATCGGTGGCATCAGCTTCCAACCCCGTCAGAGCCCGCTGCAACAATTGAGCCGTATCGTTTCCATGTGTCCCGGCGCTGTTCGGATCTCGATCGGCAAAATTGCCGTAGGTTGTCACCCCAGACAAATCTACCAGACCGGCATAAATTTGACCGATAAACATCAACTCCTGCTCGATGAGAGTTTCCAATCCGCTGCGGCCGATGCGGTCTAGAACCCCTTCTATCCCCGCTTCCGAAGGCATTTTCAACAGGATGCGGAGGATGTTGCGCCTGGTAGTTCCCCAAGTCGTCATCAAATTGCTGACCAAAATGTCGATCGCCTCCACAGTCCCAATTTGACCCAGAGCCGTCCAAGCTTGCAACCTGACCAAATCCGACTTATGGATATCCTCAGCCAAATAGACGAGCAAAGGAATCGCATCATTGTGAAGTTTGACGATCGCCTGCAAAGCCGCTTCCCGAGTCGATTTGTAACCAAGTCCGCGCAGCAGCGAAGGATAATATTCTTCCGAATGAGTAGAAGAAATCACGTCTAACAGAGCACAGCGCACTCGCAGAGATTCATCTTGCAACAAATTGGGGATGTACAGCCGCAGTCCTTGCAAATAATCGGCCTCTCCCAGAGCCCGCGTGCCCATCACCCGTTCCCGTTCTTGCTTGTGCGTCAGCATTTGGCGCAGCGTGTTAGTAGCCTCTGCCTTTTGCTGGCGATCGCCCCTTCTCATAATTAAAGCAGCAGCCGTACCCCGCACCACCGGATCGACGATCGGCTGCAAGTAAGGCCGCAAGCTGTCGATATTCGGTTCAGCTTCCGTCAGCCAGATGTAGCGCAAAGCCAAGGCCAGCACCTCCGGCGGCAAGGATTGCTGCGAAAGCGCCCGTACAGCTTCTAAATATTCCGGGTTCGGGTGTTGCAGCATAGTTTCCAAGCTCTGGCGCTGCAAAGCTGAAGGCAACACTTCCAGGATGGGTGCCAAAACTTCTCCGACATTTTTCGGGTCAATTTGGGTCAGGAGTTCTATGCAAGCGCGCTTTTCATCTTCGCCCCCCGGCTTTTCCAAAGTTTCCACCACTGCACGCTTCAGAGCTTTGAGGTCAACGTCGGTGACGCCCAAGCGCCCGCGTTCGGCACTTTTGACCAACAAACCCACGTATTGAGAGCGGATCAGCCACACCACAAATACCCACAGCAGGGCCAAAAGTACGATCGCCCCGATGAATACCAAGCTTTGGTTGTCGTGAAATAGCGTGTCCTTTTCGTCTTGGTGGGGCAGTACCTTGTCTGTCACCCACAGCATAATTAGGATGCCGACTCCTGTCACTCCGCAGGATAAAGGTTCGCCCACACCATTGACGAGAGTTTGAATGCCCGATCGAATATTGTCAGGGATGGGTTGAAACAAAACCGGGCTAATCGTTTCCAACAGCGTGTAGTGTAGCAATTCGTCGAAAAATCTCAGCAATATCAGTCCGATGAACACAGGCACTAGCTGGCCGAGCGATGCTCCTATGGTCAGCACGCCTAGAATAGCGATACCCGCCGGCAAAATCATCGCCGTCACGAATACACCGATTCTTTCTACCAAGCGGCTGGATGCGAACCACTGAGTCGCGACTTGAAACAAGCCTTGTATGCCTTCGTAAATGCCCAGGAAGCTAGCGATCCAGCTAGCTCCACTCGCGCCGTCCGAAGGGTTTTGGTATTCTAGCTGGCTGTAGAATTGAAAATCTACCAACACGTAGACGACTTCTGCGAGGACGAAGAAACTGACTAGAGGTACGGCGTATTTTTGCAGCGGGCCTGTAACTTTGCGGGCGGTAAATTCTTGTTGATCGTCCTCGTCCTCGTCCTCTGTCCAGTGAGCCGTTTCCGGGAAAGCTTGGCGGTATTTTTCCGTCAGGTAGTACAGCAACAGCGAGCCTGTCGCCACCATTAACCCCGATATCAGAGTAACGTTTTTGAGTCCGACTACGTACAGCAAAACAGGCAGAGAAAACCCGCTGACTACTCCAGCCACTAAATAGCCGCTGCTAACTAGCGGATAAGTGCGCTTGATTTCTCTAATATTAAACAGTTGGTTGGAAGTGATGGAAGTATTCAGGTCATTGAGGACATAGCAAGCTTCCACCCACAGCCACATCAAAAAAATAGTAATAAAAGCGATACTGATGCCAGCTATCTTAGTATTTTCGTAGCCGATGCCGAATCGAAACAGGAATAGCGGTACCGACATCATTGCCAGAACCACTACGACGGTGCGCCTTAGCGGCAGGATTTTTTGCAGCCACGAGTAGACAAATCCCAAACCAGAACCGATAAAGGCGCTGGCTATATAGATATAGGGCATTTTGTCCGCACCGAATTCGTCTAGAAAAAGACCTACTGTGCTGAGCTCCAGCCAGATCAGCCCTACGGACGTTAAACTGTAGACAAGGAACATCAGTACGGTTCGCTCTACTTCTTCCGATCGCAGGTTAAGCGATCGCAGCACTTTTTGTCTCACTCCCGCCGAACCGCTGATTTGAAAATTGTCCATACAGCGTTGATTTCCCTTTGTGGTAGCTGATTCCTGACGATTCTTGATGAACTTCGATCGTCAACAGCTATCAATCACCAGTTTTTTTATGACCAATGACTGATGACTAATGACTAATCATAAAAAATTTTGGTAAGTAAGTGGGAAACAAGCGTGGCTTTAGCCCTTTTTAGGGAAACGACACGGGCAGTTTCAACACTTCGGCTTCGCTCGGAGTGACAGCCGCTTAAATCCCCTTGCGAGGGTGGAGGGGTACAACGACTGACGACGATGCCCCTCCGTGGAGATATGGTTGTCTCGCCCGCCCTTTCGGGTAATGTTCGCTTGTCTGTCAATGTTATCAGAGCTTTTTAGACCTACAACACTGCCGAGCCTGACTTTAAGACTATTTAATTGCAGATGACAGGGCTCTTTACTCTTAGTCGCATCCACAGGATGTCTTGACTCAAAAAACACTTGCCAGTTAAGGCTTAAGTCCTTCGGCACAGCTTGAAGAGAGCGATCTCTTCAAGCTGTCCCTTTAGGTTTGAGTTACGGACTATCTATTTATACTTTCTTCGGCGACAGCAGCATCATCATACTGCGTCCCTCTTTTTTCGGGGCTTGCTGCACTTCGGCGATTTCCTGCAAATCTGTGGCCATGCGCTTGAGCAAGTCCTCTGCTAGGTTGCTATGTTGGATTTCCCGACCTCTGAACATGATCGTGGCTTTTACTTTGTCCCCAGATTTGATAAAGCGGTCTGCTAGTTTGAGGCGCACTTGGTAGTCGTGTTCTTCAATTTTGTAGCGCATCTTCACTTCTTTAACATCGGCAGTGTGCTGCTTCCGCTTTGCTTCTCGCGCTTTCTTTTCCTGCTCGAATTTGTACTTCCCGTAGTCCATTACCCGGCATACGGGCGGGTCAGCTTTGTCGCTGACAAGTACGAGGTCGAGTTCTTTTTCTTCGGCGAGGCGCAGCGCTTCTGCGGGCGTCAATATCCCTAGTTGCGCGCCGTCGGTATCGATTACCCGGATTTTGGGGTATCGAATGTTTTCATTGATCTGGGGTAGATTGCGATTTTGTCTTCTTTCAATCACAGGCATGAATTGTTTTACAAGCAGTAGTTTAATAGCGAAGCTTCTTGATAGTTACAGATTCGAGCGGTCAATATTTCACGATCGACGATCGAACTGTTTTGTAAGATTTTACCCTTACCGGACGTACTACCGTGCCCTGTCTCCCCGATCGCTAAAGCGATCGGGGAATAATTGAACGATCGTAAACGAATTCTTACAATACTTGCTATTCTACTCAGTCTGGCTGAGTTTCTGCGTAGTTTTATTTTAACTTCACACGATCGCCCGCTCCCGAACCCGCACGACGACAAAATTGTCAAAAATTCAGCCGAAAGCATTAAGAATCAGGTAAAACGGCTTTTGTTACCCCAGATAGCCCCGTCTGGCCAGTCCCCAAGTCGCCGGATTTGCCTTGTAGAATATGTATAAGCAAGTGTAAATTTATGTTGCGAGCTGAGGCAAAATTGACAAATTCTCTGCAATGGCACCAACGGGTGGGAACTCAACGAGACTGGATGTGGCGGGGTTGGCAAACTCGCTACACTTATTTGCGGCCGGATGGGGCACGAAATCAAGGCCCGATCGAACTTGAAGATTCTGCTGCCACACCAATCGCCTCCGCCACCTCAACCACACCGATTATTTTACTGCACGGGTTTGGGGCTTCGATCGGTCACTGGCGCCAAAATCTCGCCCCACTCGCCGAAAACCACACGGTTTACGCCTTGGATTTGTTGGGGTTTGGCGCTTCCCAAAAAGCTCCGGTCAACTACTCTGTGCCTTTGTGGGTCGATCAAGTCTATGATTTTTGGTTGACTTTTATCCGAGAGCCCGTGATCTTGGCAGGAAACTCGATCGGCTCCCTGATTTGTCTGGCCGCCGCCGCCGCTCACCCGGACATGGTTGCCGGCACGGTGATGATTAGCCTTCCAGACCCCTCTGTGCGAGCCGAGGCAGTGCCCGCATGGCTCCTCCCGGCGATCCTGGCGGTTGAAAGTTTGTTTGTTTCCCCGATCATCCTGAGACCTCTGTTTTCTTTGGCCAGCAAGCCTGCGGTTGTCCGCCGTTGGGTGGGATTTGCCTACGCCAGCCCCGAAGCTGTTACTGACGAATTAGTGGAAATTCTAGCAGGGCCGGCCGGCGATCGGGGAGCCGCCCGCGCCTTCTGCGCTTTATTTAAAGCTGTAGGCAATGCAGAATGTGGCCCTGGTGTCAAGACTGTGATGCGAAACTTAACAATCCCGATGTTGTTAATTTGGGGCAAACAAGACCGGATGATTCCGCCTCGGTTCGCCCGCCCCCACCAATTTGTCGAATGCAATCCTAAGTGTGTAGAGCTAGTTGAATTAGATAATGCGGGCCACTGTCCCCAGGATGAATGCCCGGAACAAGTAAATCAAGCAATTTTAAACTGGTTGAGCCGGAATTTTGCACCTGTGGGCGAGAGCGAATTGCAGCGCTGTTGATTAGACACGCGGCGGTGCGTTGCTAATTGACAAAAAGAACTTGCGGGTATCGCTCCTGCTCAAGAATAAAGTTGTTAGAACTCGATCGCACTGGTGGTATGGTATGACAAAACTCCTGAACTAACCTCAACAACTTTTTAGGCGAGGGGCGACTCCAGCGGTCAAGCAAGTCTCCGTCTTTCGGTGAGGTCATTTATCTAGTTTTATGGTCGCTTTTTTCATAAAGTCAGACATTGACACAATCGCCAAGATAGTGTATCTTCTCTAACTGATAGTATACATACAAGTTATGCAGTTAATCGAAAGGCAGGTCATCAAACCAAATCACAGGTTTTATCCAGAAGCCGATCGACTGTTTTTACTGGCCCAAAATCACAACTGCGATAACTATATCTACTGTCAAAACTTTTTCCGTCAACCAACCAATGCTCAGGGTGTCGATCGTGCACGATCAAAGAGTGTTGATGACAAAGCATTACCCGCCAAGGTGACACAAAACACTCTCCGGTTACTGCAAAAAGCATGGACTAGCTATCATAGTGTAACCTTAGCGGGCGTGAGCGCGATCGCCAAACTAAGTTTCAAACAGCACTGAAAATCCCTGATCATAAAAAATCTAGAAAAAAGAAAGCAGGGGCTATATAGTTTTGTTTGACTCTCAACTGTCAGCAAAAACGCTTTTCCAAAAATATCTGCCAGTTTGTCTAGGATTAATATTTGGCAGTTCTCTAAAAGTCATGTCAATCTGGGAAATCCTGATTGTTTGCGAAATAGGTTGTTAAGTTATCGAGGTGGTCGATGAAAAGTTAGAACAAAACCTAACACTCAAGCGGATTATGACCCTTAACGTAACGAGCTGCGCCAATATTAAAGAGCTATGAAACCTTTCCCTTGAAGATCCGTAAAATTCTACCTTCTAGCTTCTTGAAACACCTTGTTTCTTGCTTCTAAAAATAAATACCTTCCCTTGTACCAACAATCTTTCAGTCAGCTTATAACCGATCGCCCCCAAGTAGATGGGAAAGTTCAAAAATGCCATAATCTAGCATTTTGGAGCCCTTTAATGCCTAAAAAAGTCAATTTAGCCAACAACTGACGGCCGCCGTGTCCCAGTCGGCTGGCGGCTAACTGCTGAAAGCCACTCGACGGGCAAGCAGCACCCTTCCAGCTTTTAGCAGTAACGCAAATGAGGAAAAAACTGTCGTGAAATTCCAGTGGCTACTACCGAGTTTCTTAAGTGTATTTTTGCTCGCCGGAGCCGCCGAAGCAGCTAGACTGCAATCTTGGCGGTTTGATGCTTCGGAGAACCGGCTTTATATTACAACAGACGGGGGAGTACAACCCAAGGCTCAACTGATTTTCAACCCGACGCGGTTGGTAATCGACTTACCGGGGACAAGTCTGGGTAGTCCTTCCACCAGTAAACCGCTCTCAGGGGCGATCGAATCGGTGCGGGTAGGGCAGTTTGACAACAATACCACCAGAATCGTGGTAGAGCTCAGAGACGGGTTTACTCTAGACCCCCAGCAAGTAAAATTCCGAGGGATTTCTCCCAGCGAGTGGACAGTCGATTTGCCGACACCGGTGCGCGCAGGAACTCAAAATTCTGTTTCAGAACCCGGAGGAGAAAGGTTATCGGTTGAATCTTCAGCACCTACCGCCCAGTCTGCCGAAGAAACCGTAGTTCAGAACGTTCAACTGACAGCGGATGGCTTTTTAGTCCGCACTGCGGGCGGCCGCCCCCAAATTAATTTTCAACAAAGTCGGGCCGGAGACATCGCTACCCTGGATATTGAAGGAGCTACTTTAGCTCCGGGCGCGGGCGGGCAACAGCCTCAAACCAACGGCAAGCACGGAGTTGACAAGATTGAAGTCCGGCAACTGCCCACAGACCCGCCCGTTACCCGCGTCACTTTGCGGATGAAGAGTTCTAATACTCAGTGGCGCGCATCTGTGAGCAATTCGGGTGGGGTTGCGCTATCGCCAGGGGGCGCGAGTCCGCCAATTCTGACGCGTTCAGGGCCTATAGCTGTTGGGAGACCGGAGCGAGGTACTTTAGCCAGAGTTCAGTCGATCGATTTAGCTAGTAACGGCACGCAACTGGTAGTGAGAACTGACCGCCAAGTCTCCTATACCAGCGGCTGGGACCAGGCGTCGAAAGCTTACTGGATTCGGGTCGCTTCTAGTTCCCTGGCGGGGCAAATTCCTCAGCTTGATGCTAACAGTCCTGTATCGTTTACGGCTAGCCAAGAAGACGCGGATACTGTGGTGATTTGGGTGCAGCCGCGATCGGGGGTACAGGTAGGCAGGGTGACGAGACCTAGCCCGCAGTTGCTGTCTTTGCAGTTGCGATCGAGTGCTAGCGCGCAGTCACCTTTGACTGGCGATCCTAATCCGCAGCCGTTGCCGAGAAGGACTCTCGGAGCGGTCGATTTGCCCCAAGTTTCTAACCGCCGCGTCGTGGTGGTGATCGATGCTGGTCACGGCGGCCGCGATCCTGGTGCAGTCGGGATTAGGGGCATTCAGGAGAAGGAGATTGTTTTGGATATCTCGTATCAGGTGGCGAGGCTGCTGGAACAGCAAGGCGTGCAAGCGGTGATGACTCGGACTGACGACAGCGAAATCGACCTGGAACCGAGAGTTTCTTTGGCAGCACGGGTGAATGCTACTTTGTTTGTCAGCATTCACGCTAATGCGATTAATATGAGCCGGCCGGATGTTAACGGGATTGAGACTTATTATTTTGATAACGGGAAAGATTTAGCCCGGGTGATTCACGCCAGTATTTTGGACGGGACGGGGGCGAGGGACCGCCGGGTGCGACAAGCGAGATTTTATGTTTTGAGGAAGAGTTCTATGCCTTCTGTTTTGCTGGAAGTCGGTTTTGTCACGGGTGCTGAGGATGCTGCTAAACTTTCTGACCCAGCTTACCGCAGTCAAATGGCGGCTTCGATCGCTCGGGGCATCTTAGTTTATCTTCAACAAAGATAATGGCCAAACAGGGCATGGGCCAAACAGGGCATTGGCCAAACAGGGCATTGGCCAAACAGGGCATGGGCCAAACAGGGCATTGGCCAAACAGGGCATTGGTAATTGGTAATTGGGAATTGGTAAGTTATGACAACAGACAACAGACAACAGACAACAGACAACAGTCAACAAAGAATCGGTATTTTTGACAGCGGTGTGGGCGGTTTGACTGTTTTGACGCAGTTATACAAACAATTGCCGAACGAATCAATACTTTATTTTGGAGATACGGCGAGACTGCCTTACGGCACTCGCGCAGCGTCGGAAATTGTGCATTTTGTCCGCGAAATTATGGCCTGGCTCGTGGAACAGGATGTGAAAATGGTGATTATGGCCTGCAACACCAGTTCTGCTTTGGCGATGGAGATGGTGCAGGCTGAGTTTGATATTCCAGTGCTGGGAGTAATTCTGCCGGGGGCCCAGGCTGCGGTGCAGCAAGGCAAGCGGATCGGAGTCATCGCAACTCCGGCTACGGCTGCTAGCAATGCTTATCGAAATGCGATTTTGGAAATGGACGCGGATTGTCGGGTATGGCAGGTTAGCTGTCCGGCTTTTGTGCCACTGGTGGAGCAAAACCGGATTCACGATCCTTATACTTCTGAGGTGGCGCGAGAGTATTTGGCTCCTTTGATTCAGCAGCGCATCGATACCCTGATTTATGGCTGCACTCATTATCCCCTGTTGGCTCCTGTGGTGCGATCGCTCTTGCCTACTGGAGTGAATTTAATCGATCCTGCGGTGCGTGTGGTGGCTGCTGCGGCGAGAGAATTGGAGGTCTTGGGGCTGCGGAATGCTGGGGAAGCGCTGCCGACTCGTTTTTGCGTGAGCGGGCTTCCGCAGCAGTTTGCGGACTTGTCGGTGCAGTGGCTGGGCTGTACTCCTGCGGTTGAGAAAATATCTCTGCCGACTGTTGCCCGTAGCGAAGCGGGGCGTAAGCCATCGCCCGTATCTGTGGAATCTGTCGAATAAGCCGGAAAATTGATCGATCGCGCGACAATCGCCCAAACCTTCAATCTTAAATCTTACCCTCCAAAACCCTAGGGATTTGGGGGGTTTAGTTTTTGCTGGGAACATCGCAGCTAGCGATCGAACATCATTTTGTAATAAAATGCAACAAAAGCTTTGATGAACAATGCAAATAATGTCCTCTATCTGCTGGAGCTATTCAGCCTTGAACCATGTCACCCTATGTATCGCAAGCAGTTTTACTTGTAGACGGCTATAACATAATTGGACTTTGGCCTCGACTCCGAGAGAAGCGCGATCGCGACGAACTCGAAACAGCTCGCCGCGAGTTGATTGAGGTTTTAGTTAACTACAGCGCCGTTCAAGATTTTGAGGCCAGACTCGTGTTTGACGCCCACTATCGAGATACTCCCAGCGTTAAAGAAATGATTACTAAAAATTTATCTGTGCACTACACTGACTTCGGTCAGACAGCAGATACTTATATTGAAAAGTCTTGTGCTAATTTGCGCTACGAGTTGCGATCGATCAAAGGCAAAGGCCGCATGATTGTCGCCACCTCCGATCGAGCGCAGCAATTGACCGTCGTCGGCTACGGCGCCGAATGGATGTCAGCCGATCAACTTGCTGCTGAAGTAGAATCCACCGCACGTCGCAGCGAGCGCCAGCACAAATCTCGCAAACACAACTCCAGTCGCTTTCTGGCCAGTTCCCTCGATCCAGAATCCCAGCAACGCCTCGCCAAGTTGAGAATGGGGCTGCCTTAGTAGCCCAAACCCTCTCGCTGTATGACAAAAAAAAAGTTTGTCAAAGGCCTTGCTAAATCTAATAAGTTCCGGTACTATTAGTAAATGTGGCTGACCAAAAAGCCTCAATCCTCGGTAGCTCAGTGGTAGAGCAATCGGCTGTTAACCGATCGGTCGTAGGTTCAAATCCTACCCGGGGAGTTATTAAAAACCTGAAGTTGGAAGTTTCCAGCTTCAGGTTTTTTATGTTTATAAATAGGGCTTGCTGAATAACAGCTTATGCTATGATTTATCAGGAAAAAGATATCCTAATTTCTTATGACGCGATTCATTCACGATCGCTTTGCTAAAGAATTATTGGAAGAACTGCTTTCACCTCTGGGAACGGTAAATATCGGCCGCGATGTGACTTCCGAAGTTCGAGAAATCGATGTTTACTTCACTCCAGGTCTGGCAATTCCTGAATACTCAGAAACCCTGGGATTGTTGGGGCAAATGGCAAGCAAAACTGCAATTATTGAACCGTTTCGCAATCTTGCAAATGTCGGCGAAGTCATTAGCTGTATCGTTAAGTTATGGGATTTGCGAGGTGAATTGGGGCGGGGTGCTAGAAGAAAAAATGCTCCCTATGATGCTGAGTTGCCCAGACTATGGATTTTGACACCTACAGCATCGAAAGCATTGTTAGAAGGTTTTGGTGCGATACCCAACCCCGAAAATTGGGTTGACGGAATCTATTTTTTGCCGGAGCATTGGCAATCGGCGATCGTCGCGATTCACCAGTTGCCAGAAACTCCAGAAACACTGTGGTTGAGGATTTTAGGCAAAGGGGGAGTGCAGCAAAGGGCGATCGCCCAATTGAGCGCTTTAGCAACGGACGATCCGTTGCGGATTATCGCGCTAGAATTGCTGTATCGTCTACAGTCAAATTTAGTAGCCGATACCCCACAGGAATTAGAGCCAGAAGAGCGGGAGTTAATTATGGCGATCGCACCACTTTTTCGAGAACAAATACAAGCAGCAGAGCAACGAGCTAGGGCAAAAGGACTAGAACAAGGACTAGAACGAGGCAGACAAGAACAACAGCGGTTAATTTTAGAAAATTTTCTGCGAGTTAGATTTGGAGAATCAAGCCCGAAAATGACTGCTTTTTTATCTCCAATATCAAAGTTGTCTGCTGCTGAATTTACCGTTTTATTGCTGGCAATATCGATGCTAACCGTCGATCAATCTGGGCGAGAACAAGCGGTGAAGTTGTTAGCTGAAAGTGTCTTGAAAATGTTCGTTACTAACTTGCAGGATATTCTGCCCCAGGCTGTGACTAATTTATTGGCATTGTCTCTGGCAGAATTGACGTTGTTTGTTGAACAACTGCCACACTTATCAGATGCTGAATTGACGGAAAGGTTGGGGAAAATCCCTGACTAAAAAAACAGGAAACTTAGAAACCCAATTTCTTGAAGAAGTCGGGTTTCTAAAGTTCTAAGAATTTGACTCCGATCGCAAAATCAAGTGCAGCAGGCCATCGATCAGTCGATCGCAGTACCGAAATCGCAGCGCAACAAGCCACAATTGCTCGTTTAAGGGCCGAAAAACCAGGGAAAATCAAACCCAACAAGCCACAATTGCCCGCCAAAGAGCTCAAATTCGCAACGCTACAAGCGAGGAGCAGCGCCACTGGCAACTGTATCAAGAATGAGCAATCTCTGCTTCAACTAGCGACAGCAAAAAACTCGCCACCAAAACAGCCCAACAGCAACTCAACGAAGCGCAAGCTAAACTCAGTCAAACTCAGGAATCCCGACAACAGCAAATTATTGAAGCCGCAGCAAATCTCGATCGCATAGCCGAAGTGCGGCCCGTTGACGTGCAAGCAGCCTCCGCCGAAGTCAGTTCCGCCCAAGCCAATCTGGCTCTAGCTTACATCCATTCTCCGAGAGATTCCCAAGTCCTGAAAATTCACACATATAGCGTTTCTCAGAAAGATGAGGTACCCGACGGGCATAGGGGGTATGGCATAGGACATACCTCACCACGATTGAGAACCGCTATAGCGATGGGTTTCGTAGTAGGAGTAATTATCGTTTACCAAGTCCGATCAACCGATGTCGGCGACCAGATGGCAGAATACGCTACTTTTAAAGCAATGGGCTACCGCGGAGCCCCCAAAACGCCGAAAAGATGGTCAAATATAAGCGAGTTCCCTGACTGCTGGCTCCAATTGAAAAGTTAGCTTAAATAGTTATTAGTTACTTGTTAGTTGTTATTTGTTGCTTCTAATAACAATTAACTAATAACCAATAACTAATAACCAATAACCAATAACTAATTGCTAACAACCAATCCTTGGCGATAAATCCCCAAATTCTTTTGATACATTGCTTCGAGTTTGGGCATAGACGATTCCACAGAACCACCAAAACGCCGAAAAGATGGCCAAATATAAGCGAGTTTCCTGACTGCTGGCTCCAATTGACCCGCTTCTATATCTCCCAAAGCACCTCGTTCTCGGATTAATTCTATAGCCATCAAATCTTGATTTTGGGGGCTGAAATCCTGGACGCCAAATTTTTTGGCGAATCTGTCCCAAGTTGTGCTGAGAAACTGATATCGCCCCGCAGCGTCAGAACAGAGTTTTTTGCCGTAGCGACGGCCGCATCTCATTTCCCTGGGATGGTCGCTGAAACTGGCAAATTTGGTGCCGGTGTACTGGGTATAGTAGCCATCGGATGCGGCAGTGCCTTCTGCGCCTGCGATCATGTCGAGAAATGCTTTGACCCGATCGCGCTCGATGTCATCCTCTGCTTTGTCTGGTGAGTCGATCGCTGGAACTTTCGGCAACGGTTCTTTCGGCAACGAGATTTCTGCCGAGATAGTTTGTCCCCATAGTTTCGGGGTCATTCTACCCAAAAAAAAGCAGAAAAAGATGCACAAAGTCCACGAAAGTCTGAAACGGAGGCGTTTAGACGGCTTCCTACGCTCCCGCATCGGCCACCCTTGCAGGGGGATAGCCGCGGGCAAGATTCTCGTTTGCTGACCGAAGGCGAACAGCGATTTCAGTGCTAGCAAGGTTTGCTTGTAGAAACGGGGTGCAAGTTTGCGAGCCCTCATCGCTGCCGCGAAAGTCTGAACGTCTGCCAAAGTAACTTGTGCTAACGGTTTTTCGACAAAGGTTCGGAAATGGTTGGCTGCCTGCCAGCTAAAGCGCTTGTTGGGGGTAGATTTGCGGTTTACCCACAGGCGAATTAGCTCCTGGTCGGACATAGGGATCAGATGGCTTCCCAGATGTTCTGATGCGTGCAAGATTACCTCCTGATATCACTTCTAGCTGAAGGTTCCCAGTTACAACGGATGAGATGGACAGGGATCAAGGGAAACTGGCTTCAACCATACTAAGTGATACTACTAAGCGCTCACGGGGTCAAGTTTCATCGCCACTTTTTCGAGCAGTTGAGTGTAAAGTTGACCTAGTTGAGAGGCCACACCGTCCCAACTGAAATAGGTTTGGACGCGCCCGCGGCCTGCTTGTCCGAGTTGCTTGCGCCATACTGAGTCAACTAACAGTCGATCGATCGCACCGGCAAACAGTGCTTCATTTTTCGGAGGCGCGAGCAAACCTGTTTCTCGCGGCACTACGGTATATTTCAGCCCTCCCACGTCGGAGGCGACTACGGGCGTGCCGCAGGCCATCGCTTCAATGGCGACTAAACCGAAGGGTTCGTAGTGGCTGGGAACCACGCAGACATCGGCTGCTGCGTAGTAGGCGGGCAGAATGTCTCGGCTCAAGCCGCCGGGAAAACTGGTAATGTCGCTTAAGCCTAATTCTTCAACGATGCTGCCGATGCGATCGCGCTCTTTGCCGTCGCATTCGCCCTCACGCCAGCCGCCACCGATAATTAGTTTTAAATCTGCTTGGCGCAGCGCCGACAGACTAACGGCGCGGACTAAAGTTTCGATGCCCTTCCGGGGGTCAAAACGGCCGACGTACAGCACGACTTTGGTTTCGGGGGCTATTCCCAACTGCTGGCGGGCGGCCTCGCGCCCGATCGACCCAAACCGATCTATTTCCGTACCGCAGGGAATGATGTCAATCTTGCCTTTTGAGGAAACCAGAGACCTCATGTGTTCTTTTTCTTGGGGACTGGTAGCCACCACGCGATCGGCTGTTTCCAGAAGTGTTTTTTCCACTTGCAGCCTGGTTTTAGCAATCATCGGAATTGTCGAAACCGACTTGTATTTAACTGCTGCCAAAGAATGATAAGTATGAACTTGCAGCAGTGGTTGCGATTTTTTCAACTCCATTCCCACCCAAGAAGACAGCCAGTAATTCGTGTGAACTAAGGGATATTGAAAGCCTGACTCTAACTGAAACTTCTGAAATTCGTGAACAAAAATCGGCAAATATCCGAAAAGTTCGTCGCGGGGAATAAATTCTTGTGGCCCTGCTACTAGCCGAATTGTCCGGCAATTGGGGCTGTGCTGGACAATGCTTGCTTGTTGGCGATCGGATGAGCGGGTGAACATATCAACTTGCCACCCCTGTTTTGCCAAAGCTTCTCCTACTTGACGCACGTAAACATTTTGCCCGCCCGCTTCTTCTTTGCCAATTTCCACAGCCGGATCGCCGTGTACCGAGATCATGGCGATGCGTTTTTTAGTTGATGAAATCATGATTGTTTACCAAAATTTAAAAAAAACTTGCAGATTGAAAGTGCCATTTTGGCTGCTGCGCGAGGAGTGCAAGGTTAAATCTAATTTTAATTAAAGTCAAAATGTGCGATCTAAAGATCCCCCCTCAGACGGAAATTGACGAGAGTGAAGAGAATGGGAGCATCTCGATTTTGTGCGAAATATTACAAAAATATGATGCTCCCAGAGCATCTGCCCCGTGAGATATAACTATCTTGAATACGATCGGGCGATCGACCTCTAACTCAGCATTGAATGTTAAGAGTTGTTCCGATGTTTGGGTCGGGGGGATTCCCCATTTTCGCTGTCGAGGAGATTCTTTCGTGAACCTCGCATTTTGGAGCCATATCGGTTAGCCCAAACTTGGGTAAACTCCGCACCTAAAAAGAGAATTTGAGCGGAATAATTAATCCAAAGCAGGATAATCACGAACGAACCCGCAGCACCGTAGGTAGAAGCAATACCGCTACCTCCGAGGTAAATTCCAATTAGCGATTTGCCGATCGTAAATAGCACTGAAGTGATGGCGGCACCGATCCAAACATCATTCCAGGCAAGATCGACATCGGGCAAAAGTTTGTAAATTAAGGCAAAAAGCAGCGTGACTACGCCAAAGGAGATCGCAAAGTCCACAATCTGCCAAATGCCGACGGGTAACTGTAACAAGCCGTTCAACCAATAGCTAACGGCTGCTAAAACGGCGCTAATTACTAAAGATACTAGCAGTAAAAAGCCTATGCCTAAAATCATTGCAAAAGACAATACGCGGTCTTGGAAAAATCCCCAGATGCCGCGTCCGGGAGGCGGTGAAACATTCCAAATAGTATTTAGGGCTTCTTTAAGATTAGTAAACACATTGGAAGCGCCCCACAAAAGTGTAGCGATACCGACTATAGTAGCAATCATTCCCGACTTGGGTTCGGAGGCTTTCAGAATCAGTTCTTGGATCGTTTGGGCGCCATCTTTGCCGATCAAACTTTGGAGTTGGGTGACGATTTGACCTTGGGCTGCGTCTGCACCAAACACTAAACCGGCGATCGCAATTACGATAATTAGCAGCGGGGCGAGGGAAAAAACCGTGTAATAGGCTAGGGCGGCGGCTAGGGTAGGCGCTTTATCTTTTTGCCATTGAGTAAAAGTTTCTTTGAGCAGCGATATGACTGTCTTTAACTGCACGAGATTGAGTTTCCTTATATTTATCGTTCACCAACGGATCATAATAGGTTAGGAGTTTTTCAGCCTCAGCCACAAGATAGATTTTTCGATTAGCAAATTGCTTTTTGAGCTGTTTTGAACAAACCGCGAAAATGCTAATGGTGGGAAGGAATAAAAAAGACAAGAGAAAGAGTTGACAAATTCTACGGGTAAGGTGCGCAATGCACACCCTACGAAGAATACCGGTAGTGCGGATATCCGAAATGTGGGGCGGTAAATCTATCTGAATCGCAAGCTAAGATGAGAGAATTAACCTAAAACATCTATCATATTAGATATCTATCTTGAACAACTTTACTTCCCTGGAAATAGAAGTCGCCGAAACATTGCTGAGATTAGGAATGTTACTGGGCTTAACACTTTTAATCGCATTTTTTGTGGCGGCAGAACTAGCATTAGTATCAGCAGACAGACATCAAATCCGTCAACTCGCCCGGTTGCGCGATCGCCCAAACGCCAAAACCGCCGAACTCGTCCACCAAGCGCAGAAAAACATACCGCATTATCTGTCGGTGACTCAAACTGGCACAACAGCAGGGAGTTTGCTGTTGGGTTGGTTGGGCGAGGGAGCGACTGTGCACTGGATCGAGCCCTGGATCGACAAATTGGCGATCGGTCATTTTCCCGCTATGCTGACAGCGCATTCGATCGCAATTCCCGCAGCTTTCATCTTAGTAACTTACATCGAAATAGTATTAGGAGAACTCATTCCCAAAGTATTAGCAAACCACGCCCCAGAACGCACCGCTTTGCTGCTAATGCCTGCCCTCGAAATCTGTTCGAGATTACTGTGGCCGCTGCTAGCAATTCTCAACGGTACTGTGCGGCTGCTGACAGGTTGGATTACCAGTAAAAAATCAGAACCGCTGCTGCAAACTTCCGAAGCCACTATCATTCAAAAAGATGCTCATTCAGCACTAATTTCCGGCATCTGGGAAGTGACAGCAGTTAACCAAAAACTCGGGTTAAACCTGCCGATTAACGAAGCTTACCAAACAATTGCTGGATTTATGATTCACAATTTAGGTAAAATGCCAACTCAAGGCGATAGATTATTGTGGGGCGAATTAGAAATAGAAGCAGCAACTGTAGTAGAAGGTAGTTTAGAAACAGTGCTGCTGCGCCAAGTAACACGCCCTTTGTTTGAGCCCCAACATCCAGAACTCGTATTGAATTAAATTACCGTTTTTAATAATAGTAATATCCCCGTAGGGAAACGGCAGTGCCGTCTCCTCTGATAGAAACGGTAGGGAAACGGCAGTGCCGTCTCCTCTGATGGACAAGGCAATGCCCATTGATGTCAATTTAAGGTCAAACCCTTAGTCCGGCAGGGACTGAAGTCCCTGCCTCAAAGCGAAAGTCCTCTAAAGAGGACTAATGAGTTCTTTAGTCCTCTTTAGAGGACTTTCGCTATTAGACAGGGGTTTAAACCCCTGGCGGTCTTTCGGCTTAAGTTGACACCTATTGGCAATGCCGTGTCCCTACAGATATCGTCTACAATCCACCGGATTTGAGATCAATTCAATCCTGAGATTTGAGACTAACAAATAATCCCAAACCTCAAAAACTGCACCCTTTCTCACCCAACAGCCACCTTAACCCCAACAAACCGCTCGTAATCCTCCAACAACCACGGAGGCAAACAACTATTCGCATCCTGAACTTGCAACTGCCCAGCGCGACAAAACAGCATCGCCGCCAACAAATTATTTACAGCTTGAGGCGTTCCAAACCCTTTACTCAACTCAGCAACCAACGAGTTAAAAAACCCACGTTCGCTCTCAGTTAGAGGCTCGTTAATAAACCCACTGTCCAGCATTGCGTTGTAACCTTTACCGAAATCGCTCCGGTACAAAAATTCCAATTGTTCAGCGGAAACGCTCAGCCACAAATCAGCAATTTGCTTGCGAATTTGCCGCAAATCTGATATTACCAATTCAGCCGTCGGGTCGATTTCATAAAGATTCACAGCAGCAGTTAATTGATTGAGAAACTGCGGCAGATAATCTTGTTTAACAATGGTTGTTTCTGTTTGAGAAAATACGCTTTCAAACACATTTTCGTAATCGTCAATCAACCACTTGGGCAAGCGAGTCCGAGCGTCGGGAACCCGCATTTTTCCAGGAACAAAATAGAGCATTGCACCCAGCAAAGCATTGATAGCTTGAGGATTCACTAACCCTTTACTAATTTCAGTCAACTGCTGCAAAAACTTTTGTTCGGCTTCAGTCATTGATTCTGCTTGCAAGCCGCAGCTAAGTAGTGCTTGATATCCCTTGCGGACTTCTCCTTGATAAAAATTTTGCAATAGTTCTGTAGGAACAATCAGCCAAAAATCAGCCAGTTGTTTGCGGATTTGGCGGAGTTCCAAAACTACGGATTCGTCAGACGGATCGATGCGGTAAAGATTGACGCATCCTAATAGTTGATTTGCAAATTGCGGGGATTGAATGTATTGCGCTAGCAAGTCAGAACTTGACTCGGACTTGACTGTGGATTCTGGCTCAAAAACTTGTTCGTAATCGCCAATTAACCACTGCGGCAAGCGGTTTCGAGCTTCGGGAATTCGCATTGTTCCCGGTGGGAAATACAGCATCGCCCCCAGCAAGGCGTTGACTGATTTGGGATGCACTAATCCTTTGCTAATCTGGGTTAATTGCTGCAAAAATATTTGTTCGTCTTCCATCATTGCTTGCTTTTGAAAGCCGGAAGCAAGCAGGAATTTGTAGCTTTTACCGTCAGCACTTTTGTAGGCGGTTTCGAGATTTTCGGTGGGAATATTTAGCCAGAAATCTGCAATTTGTTTGCGGATTTGACGCAGTTGAGATATTGCTGAGATGTTTGATGAATTTCTCTGGTAAAGCTGGACAGCATTCGAGAGTTTCTCGATCGCATCTGGCTGCTTGGGAATGCTATCCTGTAAGCTGCGGGATACTTCCAGGTGGCTGGTTTGCCATTTGCCAAAGAGTTCTTGGAATAATTTGCCGATCGCCCCCGAGTATGCAACACTGTCAAAACAGGCGGGATTGGCTTGCATTTTTTGCTGAATTTCCTGCCGTTTTTGCTGCCGCAATTGCGGGTTAGTCGCGAGATTAACGGCTAATTGAATGTAAGATGTTTCATCGCGCGCAATTAGATCAGAAATTCCCAATTCTCGCAGCATCGCCGCACCTTGACGGAAGCGCAAAGCATTTCCTTCCACAACCACCGTCGGTAATCCTACTTGCAAAGGATCGATTAACGATGTCGCCCCAGCGTAAGGATAGGAATCGAGATAAACATCTGCTAGCTGCAAAAACTCTTTGACATCCGCCCGATTTGGCAGTTGTTTGACGAATAGCAAACGGTTATTATTCACGCCGTATTTAGCGCAGATAGCGTTCATATTGTTAACAAAAGGTGTCACTGGATAAGTGCGAGTCCAAGCCGGCCCGAAGGGATATAAAATCAAGATTGAATTGGGTACGGCTGCTAGAATTTTTACCCAAGTTTCTCTCAATTCTGGCAGAATTTTGTAAAAGTTAGCGCCCGAGATAAACACTGTTGTGTTGTCGGAAATTCCCATACTTTGGCGAGTAGGTTTGACTGTTGCTACTTCCGATTCTGTGGCATATTTGAAACAAAAACCGCTGCCTTCGAGAGTTGCTAACTGTTCCCGATATTGTGCTTGATAACTCGCATCCGGCGTGGTAAATTTGCCTGCTATGTAGTAATCCATGTGCCGACTTCCGGTGGTTGTCGGGGAACAGAATGATGTAGTTTGTACCCTGGCTAAACGGTGCATTGCTAGGGAACCAACTGGTTTGTTGATAGCTGTTAAATTCGTACCGAAAAACAGGATATCTAAGTCGTCGGCGCGAATAGTTTGGACTTGCGATCCAAATTCTTTCGGGAGTGCAACAAGTTTGTCGGCGCGACTTTGACAGTATTGTTCTAATTGGTGGCCGCTGGTGTTGAGCGCGTACAGGTAAATCTCGAACTGGTTGCGGTCTAAATGCTCGAACACCGGGATGGTGGCGAAGGTTTCGGTTTGCGGCGCGAAATGGTCGCTGATGATGCCGAGGCGGATTTTTGTCCGCGCGGGCGATCGCCCTGGGAAGATACAATCAATCGAACAACCGCGATTTTTGAGCGCAAACTCGATAATATCCGCCCGCTTTGTGTAAATCTCGCGCAGATTAGCCGTGGTAAAGTACAGCGGAATAAAGTTAGCAACTTGCGAGAAAAATAAGGCAATATTCTGCCAAAGCGGTGAATCGGCATTCTGGAACAAATTAGTATGTATGTAATCAATCCACCCGGCAATAAATTGATAATAATTGTCTGCTTCACCTGCGGTTTGAAATAAGTTCGGACAGGTAAACATGAATTTGAGATATTCGTTGGCAAACCAATTCGGTAGCTTGGCGCGATCGTACTTGAGCGGCAATTGGTGGGGGCGGCGATACAGCATCGCTGCTAACAGGTAATTGATCGCCTTGGGATCATTAAATCCTTTTGCCACATTCGCAGTTAATTCGCTGACAAAACTCTCTTCTATATCAGTTAGCGGTTCATCTCGAATGTCGCTGTTAAGAATTCCCTGGTGCTGTTTTCCAGCATCACCTGCAAAGGCACTTGCCACTTGTTCGGCTGGTAAATTAAGCCAAATTGCTGCAATTTGTCTCCGAGCTTGGCGGACATTTGCTAGTGCAGATAAATCGGCGGAATTTTTCTGGTATTGCTCGATAATGCTTGACAAAAATATTGGAGTTTCTGCCACCCTTCCAGAAATTTGCTGTTGGCTACCGCAGGCTTGCATCAATGCTGCGCTAACAGTTTTTGCCATTTTTGACCAATTAAATTTGCGGGATTGTCCGAGTCCAGCCGAAATCAACGAGTTGCGAATATCCGGTTTCTGCACGTCAAATAGCGCATTTCCCAGTGCATTCACATCATTCTCACTAACATAAAATGCTGCTTCGCCTGCGACTTCGGGAATCGAGCTGTTGGGAGAAGTGATAACGGGACAACCGCAAGCCATTGCTTCTAATATGGGCAGCCCGAAGCCTTCATACTTCGTGGGGAATACGAGGGCGATCGCACCTGAGTAAGCCGCCCTTAATTCATCGTCACCCAAATACAGCAGGTGGACATTTACATCAGCAGTGTACCGTTGTAATGTGGGTTCTAGCGAAGGTTGACCGCTCGTACAAACAACATCAAATCCTGATTTAGTGCTGAGTCTAGATAAAGCTTGAAAAAAGGCGATCGTATTTTTATAACCGTTGAATCCTAATCGTTCTCCAACTATGAGAAAGTAGGGTTTTTCAATCCGGTGTGCATTTTTAAATGCTGCTATTTCTGGTAGACTAGAAGCATAAAAATGTGGTTGAATGCCACAGTGGGCGATCGTAATTGATTGGGGAGATATTTCTGGAAAAAACTTTACTAAGTCGCGGGCTGTGCTCTGGGAAATGGCGATGTAGGAAGATGCTTGGCGGATAGCATGATGTTTTTCTCGCCACATGGGATTATTCATATCGCCTCCCGTAGCTTCGGGTATCATGTCATAGGCGACAAATGCCGATCGCGTGGAAAGCGGTGTTGTATAGTAGGTAGAGACAAATAAATCGGCATTTTCGCGATCGCACATTTGCTGCAACATTTGTCTGTCAGCATCAGTTTTGTTATAATCGTAAACCGGAATCGAGCGATATTCAATGCCCGCAATCTTCGGTATTGTGCCCGCGCGGTCTAACATCACAATATGCTGAGCAAAACCAGATTTTACCCATTCTGCCATCAAAGACTGCCAAACGCGAGAAATCCCGCTTTTCTGCTGACTTTGAAAAAATATGCCGTCAATAACTATTTTCATGATTCGTGAGTTTCCTGTAAAATTACGATAAAGCAGTTCGATAAGCAGCGATAGTTTCTTGAGTGCACCTTTCCCAGCTAAAAAGTTTAGCTTGCGCCAAAGATTTTAAAGACATACTTGCTCGCAGTGACGAATTGTTGTAGATTTCCAGCATACTATGACAAAGCGCATCAGTATCATTTGGATCTACCATAATTCCCGCATCCCCAACTACTTCCGGAAGCGAAGACGTATTGGAAGTAATCACCGGTACTCCGCACTGCATCGCTTCCAGAGGCGGCAAACCAAAACCTTCATAAAATGACGGATAGACAAATGCTAAAGCACTACTATACAGCGCTGCTAAATCCGATTCCGGGACATATCCGGTAAAAATTATCCGGTCTTTGAGAAAGTTTTTCTTAGAAACTTCTGCCATAATATTATCGTATTTCCACCCCGGAGTCCCCACTAAAACCAGATATAAGTCTTTAATATTTTGTTCCTCAATTAGTTTAGCAAAACTGCGGATTGCACCATCAAGATTTTTGCGCGGTTCCAGTGTACCCAAACTCAAAACATAAGGAGCATCTGGAATCCCGTATTTACTACGCATTGAAGCAAGTTTCGCCGCATCGCGACAGGGATAAAATATACTCGGTTCCGCAGCTAAGTGAGTAACAAAAACTCTCGATTCGTCAATCTTTAGATAATTGCAAAGGTCGTTTTTTGTTGAATAGGATATGCAAGTTATGCAGTCATTTTGCAAAATACTAGCTAAGCTTTTTTTCTGAAGGAAAGAGACTCGCTCGTCGAGAATAAACTGCGGATGTAAAATTGGGATTAAGTCGTAACTTGTCAGAAATACTTGCAGTTTATTTACTGTCTTTACCGATGCCGGTATTTCATCGTAGGGAGAGTGAAAAATATCGACTTCATCTAAGTTTCCAGAGTCGATAGTATTAGAATAACCGCCCATCATTTGCAGCGTGTTTTCTAAATGATTTTTCACTTCGTTTAAAAATAACTTATCCTCCCCTAGATTGCTAGCCTCATTAATTTTTGTTTGACACCCAACCAGATTGTAAGTATCGATCAGCTTTTTGTAAAAAATCCTGGCAAAGCTGGAGTGCAGCAGGGGAACTTTTGCTAATTTAGGATTAGACTGTAGGTAATCGAGGCTAGCATCTAGCAACTGAAAATACTGATTAACGCTAAACATTAAATCGCATTCTTGCGAGCGTGTCAATCCTTCAGCAATACTTTCAACAACTCGAAAAATTCCTGTGCGAGCGAGCAAATGCAAATGTCCTTGTCCGAGGACTGAAATATCGTAGATAACTTTTATTGGCTCTCGATTTGATGTTCGCATAGGTTATGATTGATTATTTTTTTAGCTGGATAAAGCAATTTTGTAGGCAGCAATTGTCTCCTGAATGCACCTGTCCCAACTAAATTTTTGAGCTTGTTTGAGCGACTTTAATGACATCTCATGACGCAAAGATGGACTGTTATAAATTTTTAGCATATTGTGGCAAAGTCCGTCAGCATCTTGAGGATCGAGCATAATTCCTGCATCGCCAACTACTTCGGGAAGAGATGAGGTATTTGAAGTAATGACAGGAGTACCGCACTGCATTGCTTCTAAAGGTGGAAGGCCAAAACCTTCATAGAGCGACGGATAAACAAATGCTAGCGCACCGCTGTAAAGTGCCGCTAAATCTTCATCAGCTACATAACCAGTCATAATCACCCGGTCTTTTGGTAAACTGTTCTGAGATATTTCTGTAAATATATGTTCGTAATCCCAGCCCAGAGGGCCAACTAATACGAGGTACAAATCTTTGATGCCTTGCTGTTGGACTACTTTTGCAAAACAACGGATGGCGTGTAGGATATTTTTGCGAGGTTCTATCGTACTTACACCCAAGATGTATTGTGCATCAGGTATGGAGTATTTTTTTCTGATAGTTGCAATCTTGTTGGTGTCACGGCAAGGATAGAATGTATTCGGATTAGCTGCTAGATAGGAAACACAAACTTTTGCTGGATCAAGATTTTTTACGTGATTGAGTAGGTCGTTTCTCGTGGCGCGAGATATGCAGATTATCGAATCTTCGGGAGTTAAAGTTTGTAATGACATTACCATTCTCTGATAATCGACATCGTTTTTGCCTATAAATAAATCTGACAAGATAATGGGAATCAAATCGTAAATTGTCGAAATTTTTTTCAGGCTTTTAACTTGCCTTACTTGGTCTGGTATGTGATAAAATGTGGAGTGATAAATATTTGTTTCGTTCAAGATTTGGGGGTCGAGGGAGTTACGATCAATGGTGAGATTCATCGCCTGAGCTATAGGATCTTTTAAGCTTTCTATTAAAGACTGATTATCTGATTTACTGCCATTATTCATCATAACTTTACTCTGATTTTCCAGCATTCTGTAAAGTTCAGTTAGTTTGGTACGCAATTCACAAATAAACTTGGGATGTACGAAGGGTATGTCTTTGAAAATAGGCTGCGATTCCAAATAATTCAGGGAATTGTGCACGGCATATATAGAATGAGTGGCAGAAAAAGATAGCTCTAATTCTGTTGAGGGAAGTAAGCCCAATGCAATATTCTCGATAACTCTAGCAACGCCTGTTCGAGAACGATTTAGCTGATGTCCGTATCCGAGAACGGAGATGTCATAAATAATTTTGAGGGGTTTTTCTAATTGTTGACCGCTAACTGGTATTAACTGGGAATTGTCTGCTTTTTTATAATAGTCTTTGTGGATAATCAGCAGCAGAGAGGTAGCCACATAACCGCCCATTTCTAATTTTAGATGCGGTTCGGTATAAGGTTGTCTTGCTACTTTTAAGTCAGGCTGTTGATTGCCCATGTCATAGTTTACAGGCTCTACCCAGTGTCCTTGCTTTTCTAATTGTTGAATTAGCCGATCGATATCTTGACGCCTGTAAAATACTAAATTGGGTAAATCTAGCGTACCAGCATTCGAGGTACAATTATATTCTGTTGTGTGAAGGGCAATTCCGCCACTCTTTAAACAAGCTAAAGATTTCTGAACAAATCGCAGCCCTTTTTCGATCGAGCCGATGTGTTCAAAAGCACAGGATGACCAAATAAAGTCGAATTTCTGCTGCTGTAAATCTTGAGGAATGTAGTTCATATCTACATCCCGAACTTCAACTAATCTATCAAATTGTTCGGGCGGACAAATTCGTTTCGCATTCAGAGCTTCTTTGCCTTTACAAAGTTGGTTTGTCTCGCCCCATTCTTTTTGGCTAATAGGATTTAAACCTTGATCTGTGGCGACAATTTCGCAGCCCAAGGAAGCAAATAAAGAAGGCAGCGGTTCATTTCCGACAGCAAATCCTAAACCTCTTTTGCCATTAGCCAGAAAGTTTCTTTCTTGCAAAGCTTGGACAATTGCTACAAATTCCCACTGTTTGCGTGCGGGAGTAAACTCTTCTCTCATTTGGGCAATCCAATGCCGATAATAATCTGTTTGGAAATCTTTGTAGACACATAGCTTGCTGGTGAGCAAAAGTTTTTCTGGCTGTTGCGGAATGCTTGGGATTAAGTTTCTGGCAGCAACTTTGGTGATTTCGAGAACAGCAATCGCATTGGCAAAACTAAAGGGCGAATTATATTCTACATTGCTAAGTTCTAGGGGATTCGCTTGTACCCAAACTGAACGGTGTGTTGCTCTGTGGTAGGTTTGGACTAACTTTAAAAAACTGGGATTTATCGCACTTTGTGGAATCTGGTATTTTTGAGATAAGAGGTTCAAGTAATCTCGATCGAACTGGATAAACCATCCCCTTTCTAAAAGCTTGCCAAAGGGTACTGTAATCAATGCTTGACCGCCATCAGACAGCAAATCATAAATTTTGGCGATCGCCTTTAAAGGCCCTTCTCGATCGCACTTTTCGAGATTTTCACCGTAAGTTTGATTTGGTTCAGCTCCTTGTCCGATATGTTCTACTGTAGAGATGGAGATTATAGCACTATATTTCTGGGATGGTGCAAGATCCATTAAATCTACATTCTCTACTCCGTCAGCTACTTCGTATTTATCTATAACTCTTCTAGCTTGAATTTGTGCCCGATCTTGCTCGATCAGTGCTTCATAATGTTTCAGCACGTTGCCGACTTCTAGCAGTCTGGTTTTGTCCTTTAATCTGGCCAGAAAATTGCAGGCTACGGGAATTTCTACTGCTCTCTCAGAACAGGGGAAATTATTGTGTTCGATGCGATTGTACGGCAACCGTTGCCCGTTGAAAATAAAAGTATCTGACAAGTCTAACATTGACAATTTACCACAAAAAATAAAGGTATATTAATCGTTTTTTCTGAACAGGCTAGGAGGGCCTGTTAAGAGAGAATGGTGCAAAATGTGAGTTTGACCCACTCAACACTTTGACCGAAGACGGCTGTATCGATCGGCTTGTTCCGTATGGGCAAAGATGCTCAACTCAGCTTGCACTCGCATAATATTTTCAAAATGCTTGACAAATTCATTTTTTAGGTGTATCCAACTGAGCTTTATACATATCGATCGGCAGTTCGATCGCAGATTAAATCTAGCCCACAAGCGCAATCTTGGGAAGCCGGAGGGCGATCGTCGGTTGATGGTTTTAGACACCAGGGCGAATACTTTCAGCCTTACCAAGAAAGAATTGGTTTAAAGCCTCTCCCCTAAAGGCGAGAAATTAAAATCAGACGATTCATTACTCCAATCCTCTTCCTTCTAGGTAGAGATAGCTGTCAACTGTCAACTGTCAACTGTCAACTGTCAACTGAACAAGAAAGCCAGCCCAGCCCTATGCCATCTCTTCGAGAGCGCTAAATCCTGGTTGCTTCACAAAATAATTACGGGCCGCAAACAAGTTACAATTACGTTAAGATTGATGAACATAAATAAAAAATCCCAAGTCACAGGGACTAAAAATTAGGAGATCGACCTCGGTGAATAAACGCTGGAGAAACGCAGGCCTGTACGCACTTCTGGCTATTGTAGTCATTGCCTTAGCAACCGCATTTTTTGATAAACAGCCCCCAAGCCGGGAAGTCTGGAAGTATAGCCAATTCATTCAGGAAGTCGAAAGCGACAGAGTAGACAAAATAAACATCAGTTCCGATCGCAGCAAAGCCCTCGTCACAGCCCAAGACGGCAGCAAAGTGATCGTCAACCTGCCGAACGACCCCGAACTGATCAACATCCTGACCAAAAATAAGGTAGATATTTCGGTTCTACCCCAAAACGACGAAGGCTTCTGGGTAAAAGCCCTCAGCAGCCTGTTCTTCCCGATTTTGCTCTTGGTGGGACTGTTTTTCTTGGTGCGACGCGCCCAAAACGGGCCCGGCAACCAAGCCATGAACTTCGGCAAATCCAAAGCTAGAGTCCAAATGGAGCCGCAAACTCAGGTGACTTTCAGCGACGTGGCCGGCATCGAACAAGCCAAGCTAGAACTCGCCGAAGTCGTAGACTTCCTGAAAAATGCCGATCGCTTCACCGCAGTCGGAGCAAAAATCCCCAAAGGTGTGCTGCTAGTCGGCCCTCCCGGAACAGGCAAAACCCTGCTGGCTAAAGCAGTTGCTGGAGAAGCAGGCGTTCCCTTCTTCTCGATTTCCGGTTCAGAATTTGTAGAAATGTTTGTGGGTGTGGGTGCTTCCCGCGTCCGCGACTTGTTTGAACAAGCTAAAACCAACGCTCCTTGCATCGTATTTATCGATGAAATTGACGCCGTAGGCCGTCAACGCGGCGCCGGTATGGGTGGTGGTAACGACGAACGGGAACAAACCCTGAACCAGTTGCTGACCGAAATGGACGGTTTTGAAGGCAATACTGGGATTATTCTGATTGCTGCTACAAACCGCCCTGATGTGCTGGATGCTGCGCTGCTGCGTCCAGGTCGCTTCGATCGCCAAGTTGTGGTCGATCGCCCCGACTTCGGAGGCCGTCTCGAAATTCTCAACGTTCACGCCCGCGGCAAAACTTTGTCAAAAGATGTGGATTTAGAGAAAATCGCCCGCCGGACACCCGGTTTCACCGGTGCAGATTTGGCGAACTTGCTGAACGAATCGGCAATTTTGGCAGCCCGCCGCAACTTGACCGAAGTCTCGATGGATGAAGTCAACGATGCGATCGACCGCGTGCTCGCAGGCCCAGAAAAGAAAGACCGTGTGATGAGCGAAAAGCGCAAAACCTTAGTTGCTTACCACGAAGCCGGTCACGCCTTAGTCGGTGCTTTGATGCCCGATTATGACCCAGTTCAAAAAATTAGCATTATCCCCCGCGGCCGCGCTGGCGGTTTGACTTGGTTCACACCAAGCGAAGATCGGATGGATTCTGGCTTATATTCTCGCTCTTACTTGCAAAATCAAATGGCGGTAGCTCTAGGCGGCCGCATTGCTGAAGAGATTGTCTTCGGTGAAGAAGAAGTGACCACCGGTGCTTCCAACGATTTGCAACAAGTAGCAAGAGTCGCACGCCAAATGGTGACTCGCTTCGGTATGAGCGATCGACTAGGCCCTGTAGCTCTGGGTCGCCAACAAGGCAATATGTTCATGGGTCGCGATATCATGGCTGAACGGGATTTCTCCGAAGAAACCGCATCCATGATCGACGATGAAGTGCGTTTGTTGGTAGAACAAGCTTATCGCCGCGCTAAAGATGTACTCGTCGGCAACCGCCACGTCCTCAATGCTTTGGCTGATATGCTAGTTGAAAAGGAAACTGTGGATTCGGACGAATTGCAAAATTTGCTGGCTAACAGCGATGTCAAGATGGCGACTATTGCCTAATTGATTTTAGATTTTGGATTTGAAATTTTGGATTCAATCTAAAGTTTTAAATCTGTAATTGGGGTGGTTCTGGGATTGTCTGGAATCGCCCCGATTTTTTTGTGGGTGCAATGGCTGTTTCCGATCAAATCCGCTGACATCGGAATTCTACCAGAGTGCGATCGTCCCCGCTCGCCAGGATATCACTCGCGAGGGGGCGATCGCACTGTATCATTTCCGGCGTTGCTGATTCTGGGTATGATTCATCAATTATGCGATCGCTACAACCTTGGGTAGGGGCAATTCATGAATTGCCC